>JANMHY010000233.1:0-5213 GCA_031375525.1 Burkholderiales bacterium | reverse complement strand
GCGGCCGTCGCCACGCCGCCGCTGCTCACCGTGCTGCAAGCCGCCACGCTGCTGGCGCTGCTGCTCGGCTTGCAGCCGGTGATGACCGACGTCTACCTGCCCGCGCTGCCGCTGATCGTGCGCGAGTTCGCCGCGCCGTTGTCGCAAGTGCAGATGACGATGTCGGCACTGATCCTCGCCTTCGGTTTGATGCAGCTCGTCTGGGGCCCGGTGGCCGACCGCTGGGGCCGCCGGCCGGTGCTGCTGATGGCGCTGGCGCTGATGGCGGCGGCGAGCATCGGCGCCGCGCTGGCGTCGAGCATGGTCTGGCTGATTTTCTGGCGCATGGCGCAAGGCGCCACCCTCGCGGCGGCAACGGTGTGCTCGCGCGCCATCGTCCGTGACCTTTACGAGCCGCACCAGGGCGCGCATGTGATGGCGCTGGCGTTGTCCGGCCTGGGCTTGGTGGCCATTGCCTCACCGCTGACCGGCGGCCTGCTCGCCGGTGCATTCGGCTGGCGCGCCTGTCTCACGGCCGTGGGCGTGTGCGCCGCGATCGCCTGGTTGACGATGGCCTGGCGCCTGCCCGAGACGCTGGCCGAGCGCAACCCACGCGCGCTGCACGGCCGCACGCTGATCCGCAACACCGCCATCGTGCTCGCCAACCCGACCTTTCGCGCCTGGGCGCTGCTCGTCGCCGGCACGTACGCCGGTTTGTTCATCCTGTTGTCGGCCTCGTCGTACGCCTACACCGGCGTGCTCGGCTTTTCGAGCGTGCAGTACGGCATGGCGATGGCCTGGGGCTCGTTCATCTACGTGCTCGGCACCTTCGTCTGCCGCCGCTGGCTGCGCCTGTACGGCCTCGCCGGCACGGTCCATCGCGGCGCGTTCTTCACGCTGGCCGGCGGCCTGGGCATGGCGGCGTGCGCGTTCATCGCCGCGCCGCCGTGGCCTGCGGTGCTGTTCGTGCACTCGCTCTACGCCTTCGGCCACGGCATGCACCAGCCGTGCGGACAAGCCGGCGCGGTCGGGCCTTTTCCGCAGATGGCCGGCGTCGCCTCGGCGCTGGCCGGCTGCGTGCTCGCGCTGGTCGCGTTCGCTGTCGGCCTGTGGCTCGGCTCGGCGCTGGACGGCACGTTGCGGCCGCTCGGCATCGGCATGGCGATCGCTGCGTGCGCCACCGCCACCGTGGCGTGGACGCTCGTGCGCTGGCATGGCGAGGCCCGGCTCCGATGAAGCCGCTGTGCATTGCTGGCCCGACGGCCAGCGGAAAAAGCGCGCTGGCGATGACCATCGCCGCGCGCTGGCCCGTCGAGATCGTCAGCGTCGATTCGGCGCTGGTCTATCGCGGCATGGACATCGGCACCGCCAAGCCGAGCGTTGCCGATCGCGCAGCGGTGCCGCACCACCTGATCGACATTTGCGAGCCGGATGCGCCGTACTCGGCCGCCTTGTTCGTCGCCGATGCGCAGCGTGCCTGCCGCGAGATCGCGGCGCGCGGTAACCATCCGCTGCTGGTCGGCGGCACGATGCTGTACTTCAAGGCGCTGGCCGGCGGGCTCGATGCGATGCCGGCGGCCGACGCGGCGATGCGCGCCGAGATCGAAGCGCAAGCCGCAGCGCGCGGCTGGCCTGCCCTGCACGACGAACTCGCACGCGTCGATGCCGCGACGGCGGCACGCCTGCCGCCCAACGACGCGCAGCGCATCGGCCGCGCGCTCGAAGTCTGGCGGGTCAGCGGCCGCGCGCTGTCGAGTTTTCACACGCAGCGCAAGCCGGTCGCACCGGTGCCGCTGATCTCGCTCGAACCCGATGACCGGGCGTGGCTGCATGCGCGCATCGCCGAGCGCTTCGACGCGATGCTCGCTGCCGGCTTCATCGACGAAGTGCAGCGCTTGCGCGAGCGCGCTGGTGTGCATGCGGACCTGCCGTCGATGCGCGCGGTCGGTTATCGCCAGGCCTGGTCAGCGCTCGACGCCGGCCTTGCCGGCGAAGCGCTGCGCAGCGACCTACGCGAGCGCGGCATCGCGGCGACACGCCAGCTCGCCAAACGCCAGTTGACCTGGCTGCGCTCGATGCCGCAGCGTCAGCGCGTGGCTTGCGATGCGCCGGACGTGGCGCTGCTGGCGCTGCCCATCGCCCGCGAAATTTGGAAGTCTGAATGAATTTGTTGTCGGTGCAGGGTTTGACCAAGCGCTTCGGCGCCGCCCCGGTGTTCGCCAACGTCAGCTTCACGCTCGCACCCGGCGAGCTGGTGGCGGTGCTCGGCGAGTCGGGCGTCGGCAAATCGACGCTGCTGAACTGCATCGCTGGCCTCGAACCGGCCGATGCTGGCGAAGTGCATCTGCACGGCCTGCCGCTGCCGTGGCACGACGACGTTGCGCTGGCCCATTGGCGGCGCAAGCAACTCGGCTTCGTCTTCCAAGCCTTTCACGTGCTGCCGCATTTGAGCGTGGCGCAGAACGTGGCGCTGCCGCTGCTGCTGCTGCAAAAGCCCGACGCGGCGCGCGTGCAGTCGCTGCTGCACAGCGTCGGCCTCGACGGTTTTGCCGAGCGCGCACCACGCACGCTGTCGGGCGGCCAGTTGCAGCGCGTCGCCATCGCGCGCGCGCTCGTGCATGCGCCGCCGCTGGTGCTCGCCGACGAGCCCACCGGCAACCTCGATCCGGCGACGGCCGAGCGTGTGATCGAGCTGCTGGCGCAGCAAGTGCGCGCGGCGGGTGCGGCGTGTCTGGTGGCGACGCATTCACAAGCCGCCGCAGCGCGCGCGGATCGGGTGCTGCGGTTGACGGCCGAGGGCATCGCGTGATGAAGATTGAACCTCATTCACCGCAGAGGCGCAGAGGCCGCAGAGGAAGCGCAGAGGAAGACAGGGAAGTTTCTTCTCTGCGAACCTCTGCGTGCTCTGCGCCTCTGCGGTGAATGAAACTCATGATCCCCCTCCTTCGCCACCTCACTTGGCCCGAGTGGCGCGCGCACCCATGGCGGCAGGCGATGGCGGTGCTGGCCGTCGCGCTCGGCGTGGCGCTGGCCTGGTCGGTGCATCTGATCAACGGTTCGGCCCTGGCCGAGTTCGCCGGCGCGGTGCGCGCGGTGCAGGGCGAGCCGGATGCGTCGCTGGTATGCACCGCACGCGAAGGCTGCGACGACGCGATCATCGACACGCTGGCCGCCCGCGCCGACGTTGTCGTTGCCGTGCCGGTGGTCGAGATCGACAGCTACGCGCTGGACGCGCAAAGCCAGCGCGTGCCGTTGCGTCTGCTCGGTGTCGATGCGCTGCAAGTCGCCGCCGTCGCGCCGGCATTGCTGCCTCGTCCCGCGGCCAACGAAGCGCGTACAGCGCTCGTCGATCCCGACGCCCTCTTCCTCAACCCCACGGCCATGCGAAGGCTCGGCGCGGCCGAGGGCCAGACGCTGCGGGTGCAGCACGGCGCCACGACGATCGCGCTGCGCGTGGCCGGCCGCGTGGCGGCTGACGGCACGGCGCTGGCCGTGTTGGACATTGCCGGCGCACAGCACCATTTCGGTTTCGCGCAGCGCCTGTCGCGCATCGACCTGCGCTTGGCCGCAGGCGCCGATGCCGCGGCGCTGCAAGCACCGCCCGGCTGGCGCATGACCCGCGCCGACGATGCCGAACAGCGCGTCTCCAACGTCTCGCGCGCTTACCGCGTCAACCTCACCGTGCTCGCGCTCGTCGCCCTCTTCGTCGGCGCCTTCCTCGTCTTCGCGGTGATGGCGCTGTCGGTGGCGCAGCGTGTGCCGTCGCTGGCGCTGCTCGGCGTGCTCGGCTTGTCGTCCGCCGAGCGCGCGCGATTGGTCCGCGCCGAATGCGCGCTGCTCGGTGTGGCCGGCAGCACCCTCGGCATCGCACTGGGCACGCTGCTCGCGCAGGGCGCGCTGTTGTGGCTGGCCGGCGATCTCGGCGGCGGCTACTTCCCGGGCATCGCGCCGCGGCTGCAGTTCTCGTGGCCGGGCGCGATCGTCTTTGCGCTGCTCGGCGTGGCGGCAACGATGCTCGGCGGCTGGCTGCCGGCGCGACAGGCGGCCACGCTCGCGCCGGCGCAAGCGCTCAAAGGGTTGGGTGGCGCGTCGTTCAAGAGCGGGCCGGCGTGGCGCGCGCCGCTGCTGCTGGCCGGCGGCGCGGCGCTCGCACTCGCGCCGCCGATTGCAGGCTTGCCGGTGGCCGCGTACGTGTCGGTCGCGGTGCTGTTGCTCGGCGGCGTGGCCTGCGTGCCGCTGTTGATCGATCTGCTGCTGCGCCACGCACCACATCCGAAAACCGCGCTGCCATTGCTCGCGCTATCGCGCGCCCACCACGAACGCGAAGCGGCGTCGGTGGCCGTGGCCGGCGTCGTTGCCAGCCTCGCGCTGGCGGTGGCGCTGACGGTGATGGTGGCGAGCTTTCGCGACGGCGTCGCGCGCTGGCTCGACCAGGTGCTGCCGGCCGATCTGTACGTGCGCAGCGCCACGCAAAGCGGCGCCGCCGATCAGGCCTATCTGGCGCCGACCTTCGTCAACGCGGCGCAGCGCCTGCCCGGCGTGGCGCGCGTCGAAGCCGCGCGCACCCGGCCGCTGAACTTGGTTGCCGATCAACCGGCCGTGATCCTGATTTCGCGCCCGCTCGCCGACCCCGCGGCCTCGCTGCCCTTGCTCGATCCGCCGTTGCCGGCCACCGCTGGAGTGCCCGGCGTCTTCGTCAGCGAAGCGATGCAGCGCTTGTACGACGCACAGCCCGGCAAGGCGCTGACGCTGCCGCTCGGGGCGACACCCCTGCGCGTCACCGTGCGCGGCGTCTGGCGCGATTACGCGCGCCAGTTCGGCGCTATCGTCATCGACAGCGCCGACTACCGCCGCGCCACCGGCGACGAGCGCATCAACGACCTGTCGCTGTGGCTCGCGCCCGGCGCGCGCGTCGAGGACGTGCAGCAGGCGCTGCGCCAACTCGGTGGCGAGCAGGCGCTGTTCGACATGGCGTCAGCCACGCAGTTGCGAACGCTGTCGCTGGCCATCTTCGACCGCAGCTTCGTCGTCACGCGCTGGCTGCAGATCGTCGCCATCGCGATCGGCCTCGCAGGCATCGCGGCGAGCTTTTCGGCGCAGGCGCTGGCACGGCGGCGCGAGTTTGGATTGCTCGCGCACCTCGGCTTCACGCGCCGCCAAATCGTCACCCTCGTCGCCGCCGAAGGCCTGACCTGGACCGCGGCCGGCGCGCTGATGGGCCTGGCGCTCGGCCT
>JANMHY010000206.1:0-2140 GCA_031375525.1 Burkholderiales bacterium | reverse complement strand
GCCAGATGGCCCGCAGAGCCGTTGCCGGCCGACGCGTAGTCGAGACTGCCGGGCTCGGCCTTCGCAGCGGCGAGCAGTTCGGCAACGGAGTGCATCGGCAGCCGCGGATGGACGACGAGGATCTGCGGCAGTGTTGCAGCCAGCCCGACGGGCTCGAAGTCCTTGACGACGTCGAAGCCGAGGGTCGCATAGAGGGCCGGGTTGATCGTGTGCGAGCTGAACGTGAACAACACCGTGTAGCCGTCGGACGGGGCCTTCGCCGCCAGCTCGGTGCCCAACGACCCGCCTGCGCCGCCCTTGTTCTCGATGACGACGCTGGCGCCCAGCGCTTCCTGCATCTTGGGCTGGAGGATGCGGGCGATGACGTCGGTGGCGCCGCCTGGCGGGAACGGAACGATCATTCGCACCGTCTTGCCAGCGCCCGCGGCACTCGACGGAACGAACGCCCACGCGATCAAGGCCACCATCAAGACAAGACGCGCGACGATCGACGCCATCAGCCAGATCTCGAGTGCAGGCAATCCTGCACCCGCACTCTAGCCGACAGCGTTTGCGTCGACCGGCGTCCTCGACCGAAACCGAAACCCTGCCTTTTACCTCGCCGCGAGGAACGCCTTCGCCTGTTGGATTTCCTTGCGCTCGCTATCGGACTGCTCGGTCAGCTCGGCGAGCTTGGCGTAGTACTCGGCCGCTTCACGTCGTTTTCCACTGATCTCGGCCGCGCGCGCGATGCCGTAGTAGCCGCGCAGGCGATTGCGGGCGCTATCGAGCGATTTCTCGAACTCCTTGCGCGCCGCCACGCCCTCCTTCTGCTCGAGCAGCAACTCGCCCAGCAACTCGCGCATCGGCCAAAGGCGGTTTTCCATTGCGATGCTCTTCTCACTCGCGTCCTCGCGATCGGCCGCGGCGCGCATCAACTCGACCGCTGCCGCCTTCCTGCCCTGCGTCTGTGCGACCCAGGCCGACGCGGCCTGGCGCTGGATCTCCACCTGTTCGGCCCAGTAGTCGTCCTTCGAGCGAACCAGTTCCTCGCGCAGCGACTGGAGCTTCGCGATTTCCCCCTGCGCGCCTGTCGCGTCGCCACCGCGGGCCATTCCCATGGCGCGCGCGAAATGAGTGATCGCATCGGCGGGCGGCGCGGTCGAATGCAGCTCGAGTGCCGAAGCCTCGTTCCACGCGCCTCTTTCGATCGCGTATCGCGCCGGAATCGCCGCATAGGCGGTGTAGACACTCAGGATCGCGCCGGTCGGCGTGCGCTGTGCTGCCGGCGCGGTCTTCTGCAGATCGGCGGCGTACTGCAGCCATCTGCGGGCGGCCTGGTCTTGCCCGAGCTGCAGGTGCGCATAGACCATGAAATCAACCGCATGGACGTAGCCCTTTGCGGCGTCAACCGCCGTTTGGTTC
Organism: Burkholderiales bacterium; assembly: GCA_031375525.1. GTDB lineage: Bacteria > Pseudomonadota > Gammaproteobacteria > Burkholderiales > Burkholderiaceae_C > CADEEN01. The sequence continues at coordinate 736 of JANMHY010000206.1, read as the reverse complement.
GAGTTGATCGAGTCTGCCCAATTGCCCAGCATCGAATAGATGTGGGAGGGCATGTGCAACGCGTGCGGTGCCGACGGTGCGACGTTCGCATAGTGATGCGCCGCCGCCGCCCCGCGCGAGGCCAGCGCCGGGAAGTCGTAGCTGTGGATCAGGTAGTGAAGCGCACCAGGGTGGTCCGGCTGGCTGGCCAGAACCGCCTGGCAGATTTGAGCCGCTTTCAAATGACGCGAGTAGGTCTTGTCGGCTGGCGCGACGGTGATGCCTTCGTTCAGCGCAAGCGCATACAGAAGCGCGGCTTCGACATCGTCGGGATAGCGCGCGCGGAGCCGGTCCATTGCGCCTTCGTACGCCAGCACGCGCTCGGGAAAGTCGCGCTTCTCCCAATCACGGTAGTACTCGTCGAGAGCGGCGATGTAGTCGCGCTCGCGCTCGGTCTTGGCGCCAGCCGCCTTCGCCTTCTGCAGCAGTTCCCAGCCGCTCTTGGTCGCCGTCTTGGCCGGGGCCCCGGCCAGCGGGTTCGCGCGTGCGCTGATCGCCATTGCCCAATACGCGATCGCGCAGTCGGGCTCCGCTTCCGCGATCACCGCAAAGGCCTTTGGCGCCTGCGGAAACCAGAACGAGTGCAGCATGGCCAGCGCACGGTTGAACGGCTGCTGCTGAGCCGCGGAGCACGAGATCGGGAAATCGACACGACCAAGCGATTCGCCGTCGTGTGCACCGGCTCCGAGGGCCAAAG
>JANMHY010000180.1:0-3917 GCA_031375525.1 Burkholderiales bacterium | reverse complement strand
ACTTCGGGCAAGGCGACGGGCGCACCCTTCGCGGCCACGCGGTAGTGGCAGCCGAGTGCGAGTTCGAGCCCGCCGCCCATCGCGGTGCCGTTGATCGCGGCGACGGTCGGCTTGTCCGAGTTGTCGAGCAGGCGGATCAGCAACAGCAGGTTCGGCTCGGCAGTCGCCTTCGGCGAGTTGAACTCCTTGATGTCGGCGCCGCCCGAGAACGCCTTGCCGGCGCCGGTGATCACGACCGCCTTCACGGCAGCGTCGGCGTTGGCGCGCTGCACGCCGTCGGCGATGCCACGCCGCGTGTCGTAGCCCAGGCCATTGACGGGCGGGTTGTCGAGTGTGATGACGGCCACCGGGCCGTGCAGCGCATAGCTGGCGCTCATGGCGAATCCCTTCGAGTCAGGCGTGTGAACGATCGTTGATCGATTCTAGGCGGCGCGCAGACAGGCGTTTGCCGATTCGAATCCGTTCAATTTCGGCACCGTCAAGGATCGCACTGGCGACGGATCTCGTGGCAGCGGCGCCGTAAAGGCGCCGCTGTTTCAACCGCTGGCCGCTGGCGCGGCCACTACGAGGTCACTGGCCGTAGCGTGCCTTGGCCGACGCCACACAAGCGTCCTTGGCGTTGCCGCTCATGGCATCGCAGCGCTGGCTCGCCACCGCGTAGTCGGCCTTGTCCTTGGCATCGACGGCGTCGTTGCGGGCCTCGGTCATCGACTTCTTCATCTTGGCGTCGGCTTTGGCCTTGTCGTGGTCTGCCTTCGCCTTGGCAACGCACACATCCTTGGCGTTGCCGGCCTGGTCGTCGCAGACTTCCTTGGCGACCTCGAAGCGTGCGTCGGAGCGCACTTCGGTCAGCTTGGCCATGTCCTTGGCGTCGCCGCTGCGCTGGTATTGAAGGTGGGCCATCGCCACCTTTTCTTTGCCCTTGGCGGTTTCGGCGCAGATGTCCTTGGCGTTGCCGCTCATTTGCTTGCACGCCTCGCGCTCGGCCTTGTAGGTGCTCTTCAGTTCGTCGCTCGCCGTCTTGTACACGGCGGGAGAAATGTTGGCGGCACCGGCGGCGGCGCAGACGAGCCCCGTGGCAACGACGCAGGCTGTTCGAACGATGGAAAGACGCAGGTTCATGGTGGTGTCTCCTTGAGAGTCGGATGGAAGATAGAAGCGGACTCTAGGCCGGCGCGGCGGCGCGGCGCGTCGGATCGCACCCCAGACAACCGTAGGACAAGTCCGTCCGCGCCGAGCCGTTCTACAACTGCGCGCCGAGCAGCGACGCCAGTTGCTCGCGCAACTTCTCCGACCACGGCCGTGTCTGCCACTGCGCGAACGAGACCGGCCGCGCGCGCGCCAGGTCGGCCTCGAAGACCGCCGTTTGCTGCGCAGCGAAGTCGGCATCGAGGATGTTCAGCGTGGCCTCGTCGTTGAGGCGGAACGAGCGGTTGTCGAAGTTGGTCGAGCCGACCGACACCAGCAGGCCGTCGACGATCAGCACCTTGCAGTGGTACATCGTCGGCGCGTACTCGGCGATCAGCGCGCCGGCTTCGAGCAGCGGGCCCCAGCGCGAGCGCGAAGCGTTGCGCACCAGGTCGCTGTCGATGTGCTCGCCGGGCACGACGATGCGCAGCTTGACACCGCGCTTCATCGCCGCCGTCAGGGCCTCGGCGGTCAACGTGTCGGGCACGAAGTAGGCGGCCGACAGGTCGATGGTGCGCGAAGCCGCCGTGATCGCCAGCAGGTACATCAGCTGCATGCTCTCGGCGCCGCCGCTGGGCGAACTGCTGAACATCTGCGACCAGCCGTTGCCGGCGGGCGCGAGCGCCGGAAAGTACGCCGGTCCATGCAGCACGTCGCCGCTGACCTTGATCCAGTTGTCGATGAACACGGCCTGCATCTGCGCCACCACCGGGCCCTCGACTTCGAAGTGGCTGTCGCGCCAATGTTCGGGGTCTTGCGCGTGGCCGGTCCATTGCGGCGCGATGCCGACGCCGCCGGTGAAGGCGATGCGGCCATCGACGACGAGCAGCTTGCGGTGGGTGCGGTTGTTCATGCGGCCGAGGTGCGACCAATGCGGCGGATGAAAGCGGTGCAGTTGCACGCCGGCGCCGAGCATCTGGTCGATCAAGCGCTGTTCGGCCTTCGCACTACCCACCCAGTCGAGCAGCACATGCACCTTGACGCCCTGGCGCGCGCGCTCGGCCAGCGCGGCCGAAAACTCGGCGCCGATGTCGCCCGACCAGTAGATGTAGGTCTCGAAGGTGATCGATGTGGTGGCGCCGCGGATCGCGGTCAGCATCGCCGGAAAGATCTGGTCGCCATTGAGCAGTGCCTTGTGGCGGTTGCCGGGCAGGAACTGCGGGCCGAGAAGCACGCCGAGCTCTTGCCCGAAGCGGGGATCGTCGAGCGCGTAGAGCCGCTCGATGCGTCGCTCGATCTTCTTCTCGCCGCTCATGAAGTTGACGCCGAGCAAGACGAGGGCGACGGTCGCGACGACCGTGGTGAAGACGATCCAGGCCATAGGGCGTTCGCTGAGGAAGTTGAGCATGAGCCGCAGTGTGGCGTCCGCTGCCCGCACGGGCTGCCGTCGCCGGCGAACTCCCGTTGTAGGCCGTCTCCGACACGCTGGGGGCGCCTTGTCGTGCCTCGCAACGCGGCGCGAGGGAAGGGCCAGCAGAGCACGCAGACCGTAGGCTACGTGCTCACATCCACTTCATCGGAGACGCTATGAACCTCATCATCTGGCTGATCGTTGGCGGCATCATTGGTTGGCTTGCCAGCATGATGATGAAGACCGACGGCCAGCAAGGCATCATTCTCAATGTCGTCGTCGGCATCGTCGGCGCCATGCTCGGCGGTTGGCTGTTGTCACCGCTGCTCGGCGCCGGGACCATCAATCAGAGCAACTTCAGCCTGCCCGCGTTGGTGGTGTCATTCCTCGGCGCGGCGATCCTGCTGGCCATCGTCAACCTCGTGCGCCGCGGCCGCGTGCGCTGATCGGCAGCCGCGCCGCTCACGTCACCGTCAACTTCGCAATCGACAACTGCAACCACTTGGTGCCGTGGCGGCCGAAGTTGACCTGCGCGCGCGCGTCATCGCCAACCCCTTCGAGGGTGACGATGACGCCTTCGCCGAACTTGTTGTGGAACACGCCCTGGCCGGAGCGAAAGCCGTGCGACGGCGGCGTCTTCGAGACGAGCGGCGGCAGTGCTGATTCAACGCGCCCTGCCCCCACCACCGTGCTCAACCCCGAGCCGCGCGACCAGGCGTTCTGGTACTCGCGCACATAGCCCGATCCAAAGCCCTGGTTCTTCGGCGTCAGCCACTTCAGATGCGCTTCGGGCAGCTCGTCGAAGAAGCGGCTCTTGATGTGGTAACGCGTCTGGCCGTGCAGCATGCGCGTCTGCGAAAAGCTCAGGTACAGGCGCTGGCGCGCGCGCGTGATCGCCACGTACATCAGGCGGCGCTCTTCCTCGACGCCGTCGTGGTCGCTCATCGAGTTCTCGTGCGGGAACAGGCCCTCCTCCATGCCAGTGATGAAGACGGCATCGAACTCAAGGCCCTTGGCCGAATGCACCGTCATCAACTGGATCGCGTCTTGTCCAGCCTGCGCTTGGTTGTCGCCGGCTTCGAGCGCGGCGTGCGTGTGGATGGCGGCGAGCGGACTGACGATCTCGCCGGTGTCGGCATCAGGCGCCAGCGCTTCGGGCGGCAGCGGTGCCGCGTCGACGATCGCGCCCGGTGACAGTTCATCGACCGGCATCGCCACCGCGTCCTTGCCGAAACCTTCCTGCGTGACGAAGGCCTCCGCGGCGTTGATCAGCTCGTCGAGGTTCTCGATGCGGTCCTGGCCTTCCTTGTCGTGGCGGTAGAACTCGGTCAGGCCGGAGCGTTGCAGCATCTTCTCGATGATCTGGCGCAGCGTGTCG
>JANMHY010000169.1:0-3366 GCA_031375525.1 Burkholderiales bacterium | reverse complement strand
CACGCCGCCGCCGCCCTCCGTGGCCATCAGCGGTGTCGTCGCCGACGGCCCGCTGCAAGGCGCGACCGCCTGCTACGACTTGAACGACAACGGCGCCTGCGACAGCGGTGAGCCGACCTCCGCGGCCACGCCGGCCGACGGCAGCTTCACGATCAATGTGCTGACGCCTGACGTCGGCCAGCACGCCGTCATCGTCAACGTGCCGGCGACGGCGATCGACCTGGCCACCAACGCCGCGGTCGGCAGCGCGCTTGTGTTCAAGGCACCGGCCAGCGGCAACACCGGCGTGCAAAGCATCTTCGTCAGCCCCTTGACGACGATGGTGCTCGGCCAGATGCAGGCCACCGGCGCCACGGCCGCCGATGCCGCGGCCTACATCCAGGCCCAGGCCGGCTTGAGCTTCTCGCCGCTGGCCGACTTTGGCGGCAACGCGCCGGGCCCGCAACAGGCCGCGATGCTGGCCCGCCTGGCGGTGCAAACGCAGATCGCGCTGGCCACCGCGATGGCGCCGCGGCTCGGACAGTCTGATGGCACCGGCGGCACGGTGACGCAGGCCGACATCGACAAGGCAACGTCCAATGCACTGCGCGCCGCGCTGCCGTCGCTGGCGGCGACTGCGGCCTCCGCGGCCGTGACCGGTGCGCCCAATGTGCAGGCCGCGCTGGTCGCAGCGGCGCAGGACCTGGTGGCAAATCAGCCGACGCTCGATGTTGCCGCCGCGCTGGCGGCTGTCGCGGCTGCCAAGCTGGCCGATACCCCACCGTCGGCGACCCCCGCCGCCGCGGCCACGCTGCGCGGCTTTGCCTACACCGACGCCAGCAACTGGACGCTGCGCTACATGGCGGCCGACGCCATCGACAACACGCCCGACGCGCCAGGCCTGGTGCGCTTCTACGACACGCACAAGGCCGCCACCGCCGGTGTCGTCAGCACCTGGGGCTTCGGCACGCTGGAGTCGCGCAAGGGCGACCTGCATTGGAACGGCAGCCTCTGGCGCGATTGCCCGCTCGGCTTGCGCAGCACGCAGACGCCGCGCGACGCGCAAGGCCGCAGCGCTTACGACTACTGCGACGGCTACGAACGGGGCACCAGCTCGCGCACCGTGGTCGACATCGCCGGTCGGACGCTGGCCAGCGTGATCACCGAGCAGATCCGTACCTTCCCGGGCGACGACAACGGTGTGGCCTACGCCAACTGGGGCCCGAGCAACCTCGGCCTGCTCGGCAGCGCGACCTTCCCGGCCGGCTCGCAACTGTTCTACCAGAACACGCTGCCGACCTTCAATGCGCTGGCCTATGACGTGACCAGCCCGGTGGGCACCTTCGGCACCTCGGCCGCGGCCGGCGGCGACGCGCGCAACAACGACACGCTGGCCTGCCTCGCGGCCTTCAACGGCGCGATCACGGCCTTCAACGTTGGCACGCTCGAGCAACTGGCGACCGTCAACACCGGCACGCCCTGCACCGTGAACCCGGGCAGCGACACCGGCGGCACGAGCCTGAACCCCAACATCTGGTGGGCGGCCAGCAGCGTCTCGCTGGGCACGGTCGCCGGCGGCAGCACGCTGCCGGCAGGCACGGCCAACTACTTCACCACCAGCGCCAACCTGCGCGTCGCGTTCACCGGCGGCAATAGCGTCAAGTACTTCAGCTGCTACGTGCGCACCACCACGGGCGGCACGCGCAACTGCGCCGAGGTCGGCACGGGCAGCTACGCGATCCAGACGCTGGGCGATGGCCGCGCGATGACCTTCAACAACCTGCCAGCGATCGCGCAGCGCCTCAGCTTCGAGCGTGTGTTCGTCGAGCGCGGCGGTACCGTTTACTTCGGCTACCGCAATGCCGCCAACATCACGCGCAGCACGCTGCGCCTGAACCTGCCGGCGGCCAACGCGGTGTTGGGCACGCTGGGCATCGCGGCGATCACGCCGTGAACAGCGTCGCTGCACCACGCACTCGCGCTGGCTTCGTCCGCCTGGCCGTGGCATTGGGCACTGCACTCTGGGCTGCCAGCAACGTGGCCCACGCGAAGACCGACGGGGCCTGGGTGACGCACCGCGACCCCGCCGGCTTCACGCTGCAAAAGCCGGCGGACTGGCAGGTGCAGGCCGGCCATGCCGGCGAGATCGCAATCACCGACCCGCGCGGCACCGCGGCGGCGATGGTGCGGGCGCGCGTCGTGCCGGCGCGCGCCGACTTGGCGCAGTGGCTGCAGCAGCACTACGCGGCCACCGAGCCCGGCCTCTACAACGTGCGCATGTTGAAGGCCGAAGGCCGCGGTTCCCAGGTCGCGCACGCCGCGTTCGACTACGGCAGCAACGTCTTCCAGGGCCGCGCCAGCGTCATCGCCGTGCGCCACGGCGACATGGCCACACTGTTCGTCGCCGCCGCGGCGCGCACGGACTTCGCGCAGCGCCTGCCCGAGCTGACGCGCATCCTCGACAGCCTGCGCTTCGGCCACAACGACGGCGGCAACGGCTCATCGACCGCGCGACCGCAGCAGGCGCTGCCGTACGCGCGCTGGATCGACCCCTACGAACAAGCGTTCTCGGCCGACCTGCCCGCCGGCTGGCGCACCGAGGGCGGTCTGCGCCGCAGCACCTGGAACGTGCGCCTGGCCTTCACCAGCACCAGCCCCGACGGCGCGATGCAGGTCTTCAGCGGCGACATGACGCTGCCGCGCCTGTTCATCGAGCCCAACCCGACGATCGTGTCGCTGGGCTACCGCGAAGGCCAGGTCTTCGGCCAAGGCGGCGCCGACGGCCAGATGATCTTGCGCTTTCAAAGCGCCGAGACCTTGGGCGCGCAGCTCGTGCGCAACCGCTTTGGCGCGCAGGTCACCGCCACGCGGCAGCGGCCGGACCTCGCCGAGATTGCGCGGCGCAATCCGCTGCTGCAACACGGCGTCGCAGCAGCCACCGCGGCCGACATCGAATTCAAGCTGCGCGACGGCCGCATCGGCGTGCTGACGCTGACCACGTTCAGCGGCAGCGGCATGGCCGGCGCGAACGCCGGCACGACGTGGTGGGCCGACGGCGTGCACGGCTTCATCGCCCCGGCCGACAGCGCCGCCACCGCCGCCGGCGCGATGGCGCGCATGCTCGTCAGCGCCCGCGAGAACCCGCAATGGGCGGCCGGCGAGGCCGACCACCAGCGCCGCATGGGGCAGCAGTACCAAGCCTTCCTGCGCTGGTCGCAAGACCTGCAGCAACAAACCATCGCCCAGCGCTGGCAGGCCGACAACGCACGCCAGCGCGGCGTGCGCGACGTCCTCGGCGGCACCGTGCGCCTGCAGGACCCGACGAGCGGCGAAACCTTCGAAGCCGCGGCGCAAGACCGCTACTACTTCCGCGTCAAAGGCGCCGAT
>JANMHY010000161.1:0-5948 GCA_031375525.1 Burkholderiales bacterium | reverse complement strand
GACGCCGCCGCGGCGCAGGCACTGCAGGCCTTGGGCACGGGTTGGCAGGGCGTGAGCGGTTTGGAGCTGGCCAGCCTCGTGGGCGCGCTGGGCCTGCTCGTCGGCCGAGCCGCGATGAGCTGGGGCTGGCACTTGGGGGCGGGCGGTCTGGCCGGGCGGGCGCTGATGCGCGTCTGCGGTCAGCTCGACATGGCGGCCTGCCGGGCCGAGCTGCAATTCGCCGGCGACCTGAGCTGCGAACAGGCGCGCGGCCGCCTGAAGCTGCGCGTGGCGGGCGACGCGCCGCTCAAGCATGAGGTTCGCCGCGACAGCGAAGCGGCGCCGCTGCTGAGCACGGTGCTGCCATTGATGACGAGTTTCAGCCTGCCGGTCGTGGCTGAACTGGAGCCGCTGGCCGCCGACGATGGTGCGCTCCTGCAACCGGCCGGTGCCGCCACCGGCGCCCTCGTCGGCGAGGCCGGCCTGCGGCCACGCACCTCCGGCGGCAGCGGCTGGGAATGGTTCGCACGCCTGCGGCTGGAGCCGGTGACGCTGCCGGTCCTGGTGTCCGACCCCATCCTCGGCGAATCGGTGCAGACCTTGCCTTTGCTGCCTGCGATGCAGCTGATCGACTGGAGTCTGGGCTGATGGAGCGGCTGCTCGTCCTGCGCCTGGAGGCGGTCGGCTGCAGCGCCGAGGCGTTGCTCAATGGGGTGCCGTTGGCGCGCGTGGACGCCGCACGGCCAGCCCGGACGCTGCCGGTGCACGAGTTCACGCTGGCCGGCGCCAACGAGCTGGAACTGGTGGTGCAGCCGGCGCTGCCAGGTGCGCCCGAGGTGATCGCGCCGCAACTCTCGGACGGCAAGGCCTGGGCCGGCGTGCGGCTGCTGCTGCCGCGTGTCGGGCAGGTGGCGCACCCGTCGAACGCCCGCACGCTGGCGCAGATCGACTGGGCTGCGCCCGACGGCGAGGTCTACGAGGCGCCGCTGCACCTCTTGCAGACAGTCGATCTGAAGATCGCTTTCCCGCGCTGGCGCTGGCTGGACGCGCCGCTGAGCGACGAGGTGGCCGCGGCCAAGCCGCAAGCGGCACAGCTATTGCAGCGGCTCGCGGTCAGCCTGGCGCGCGGCGACCCGGAGCCGTTTCTCACTGCGGCGCGCTTGCGCTTCGAGGAAATGGCGCTGGCCTACCAACGCAGTCTGGCCGACGAGGCCGGCCGCTGGCGCCTGCGGGTGCAGGCGCTGGGCGCCGCCGGGCCCTTCAAGCCCGAGCTGGCCTCGCTGGCCGGCCTGCAATTGCGCAAGGTCGCGGGTGGGCGCCTGCTCGAGTGCCTGGCGGCCGATGGCCTGCCCGCGCTGCGCGGCGTCGGCGCCGACGGCGCACGCCGGCAGTGGCCGCTGCGGGTGGCGGTGATCGAGGGCGGCCTGCATGTCTTGCGTTGAGGCCGCGGCGCATCTGCACATCCGCCGCGCACCGGCCGTGCGGACTATGCTTGGCGTCGCAAGCGCTGAGGAGGCTAACCGATGATCGTGCTGACCGTGATCAGCTTCAACAATGCGCCGAGCAGTGGGCCGTCGGCGAGCTTCGATGAATTGGGCGGCACGATCGGCCGTGCCGACAGCAACCAGCTGGTGTTGCCGGATCCGGAACGAACGATCTCTCGAATTCACGCGCGCGTCCTGTTTCGCAATGGCACCTACGCGATCGTCGACAACGGCAGCAATCCGATCAGCGTCAATGGCCGCGTGGTCGGCGGCGGACTCGAGGTCGCGCTGCAACCGGGCGATCAGGTCCAGGTCGGCGGCTATGTGTTGTCGGCGACCGCCGGCGGTGCAGCGACGAGCGCTGATCCTTTCGCAGATTTGTTCGGTGACGGTCTGGCGTTGCCGGCGTCGGCGCCCGCAGCCGGCGCCATGGCGCGGCCCACGCCGCCGGCAACACCTCGTGTGGCCCCACCGTCGGCAGCGGCAGCACCATCTTCTGCATCGGCCATTCCCGACGACTGGGATCCCTTTGCGCCGGAGCCCTCGGCGCCTGCAGCACCGGCGCACGTGCCTGCCGGCGGCGGCGCCTTGAGCGATTTCGTACGCGCGGCGCCGATCGAAGACTCGCTCGACGACCTGTTCGGCCTTGGTGCCGGCACCGGTCCCGCCGATCCGCTGGCCAAGGCGATGCCGATGCCCGCCGGTCCGCCGAACATGAGCGCCCACAGTGATCCTCTGGTGGCGCTGGGGCGTGCTCCCGCGGCGCCGCCGGCCACCGAGGGCAACCTGGGGTCCGAGTTGAACACCCCCATGCCGCTGGTGCGATCCACGCTGCCGCCCAGCGGTGCCGTGTTCTCGTGGGATGAGCCGGTCGGCGCCGCCGACACGCCGCGCCGCGTCGAGCGCGCGGTGCCCGTGGCGCCGACGCCTGCGCCCAGGATGGCGCCGGCAGCGAGGGCGGCGGCGGAGCCAGCGTCGCCCGGAGCCGATGCGCTGCGCGCCGCGCTGCTCGAAGGGCTCGGTTCACCGGCATTGCGCATCGACGAGTTGACACCGCAGACGATGCGGGCGATCGGCCAGTTGCTGCATGAAGCCACGCGTGGCACGGTGGAGTTGCTGCTGGCGCGCGCCGCGCTGAAAAGGGAAATACGCGCCGAGGTGACGATGATCGTGACCCGCGAAAACAACCCGCTGAAGTTCTCGCCGACGGTGGACGTGGCGCTGCAGCATCTGCTGGGCGCACCGACGCCGGGTTTCCTGCCGGGGCCGGCGGCCATGCGCGACGCCTACGACGATCTGCGCGCCCATCAGCTCGGCGTCATGGCGGGCATGCGCGCTGCGCTCGACGGTGTGCTGCAGCGCTTCGACCCTGCGCAGCTGGAATCCAATATCGCCGGCCGCTCGTCGATCGGCAGTCTGTTCGCGATGGGGCGCAAGGCCAGGCTGTGGGAGCTGTTCCAGGAGCTGTTCTCCCAATTGCAGACCGAGGCCGAGGACAACTTCGACGAGCTGTTCGGCAAGGCGTTCCTGCAGGCCTATGAACAGCACATCGACCGCCTGCGCGACGGACCGGGACCGGGGTAGCGCGATGGTGGCGCTGCAGGTCGAGTGGTTGTCCGATCGCGGCGGGCGCACCTACAACGAAGATGCTTGCGGCCACTGCCGCAGCGCCAACCAGTTGTGCGCCGTGCTGGCCGATGGCGCCGGCGGGCACGGCGGCGGTGACGTGGCGTCCAGGCTGGCGGTGCGTGAACTGGTCACGCTGTTTGCGCAGCGACAGACGTCGACGGCGGACGAACTGGCGCTGCGGCTGCGCGCCGTCAACGAGACCCTGATCGCCGAGCGCCGGCCGGGCACCGCACAGCAGGACATGCACAGCACGGTGGTCTGCCTGGTCATCGACGTCGAGGGCGGCCACGCACACTGGGCCCATGCCGGCGACTCGCGCCTCTACTGGTTTCGCGGCGGCACACTGATGCAGCGCACGCACGACCACAGTCTGGTGCAGTCGCTGGTCGATGCCGGCATGCTGGTGCCTGAGCGCCTCGCCGATCACCCGCAACGCAGCGAATTGCGCTCTGCGCTCGGCGTGGCGCCGGAGGTGCTCGAAGTGGCTGCTGCCGACGGCCTGCAGGCCGTCGAGCCGGGTGATGTCTTCCTGCTCTGCACTGACGGCTTGTGGGAGTACGTCAGCGATGCCGCGATGGCGGCGATGCTGCTCGAAGCGGGCGATGCACGCGCCTGGCTGAACGCCCTGGCCGATGGGGTGCGGCTTGCTGCGCGCCGCAAGGCCAATCACGACAATTTCACCGCGCTCGCGGTCTGGGCCGATGCCGGTCCGGACGCGGACGAGGTCAGTTGAAGAGGGACTGAACGATGGCGATACAGACCTGCATGGGGGCCATGATGAACTGCACGATGGGGCTGGCGCCGAGTTCGCTGATGCCGACCCCGAAGCCGGTGCTGACGAGCAACATGGTCGCCGCCAACATCCTCGACCACGTGCCGATGCTTAACATCATGCCCTTCGGCATGTGCACGAGCCCGAGCAACCCGATGGTCGCGGCCGCCACCGCTGCCGCGCTCGGCGTGCTCACACCGATGCCCTGCGTGCCGGCCACGCCTGCACCGTGGGTGCCCGGTGCACCGACGGTGTTGCTCTGCGGCGCGCCTGCGCTCAACAACTCGTCGAAGCTGATGTGCATCTGGGGCGGCACGATCGGGTTCATCACGCCAGGGCAGTTCACGAACATGATTCCGTGAGGCGGCTCTTTGGCGGCATGAACCGCATGCTTTGAGTTTTGGCTCCGGCAATCAACCAAATTGGGGACGCGGGCCACGTCTCCTCTGACAATTTCCCGCTGAGCTGTGGCAACCTCGCATGCGCCAGTTGATTGCGCCTTGTGGGCGCGTCGAACCTGTGCGAGGAGGGCTGACGATGTCGTTCCCATTGCCATTCGTTCCCAAGCAGGATTACCGCGCAGGCGGGCGTCGATTTGGAGCGGGTCGTCCGAATGGCCGCAAGCACGCCGGCTGTGACCTGATCGCGCCCCTGGACACTCCGGTCATGGCGGTCAGGCCCGGCATCATCTTGAGAAGTCCGTACTCCTTCTATCGGGCCAAGAACGGAGTGATGACCTACGCCGTCGAGGTCAAGCACCGCGAAGGATTCATCGTCCGCTATACCGAAGTAAGTCGGTGCGCCGAGGGCATCAAGACAGGTGTCCCGATATCGGAGGGGCAGATGATTGGGTACGTGGGCGCCGCTCTGATGCTGCACTTCGAACTCTACGCCGGCACCGAACATGGTCCGCTCACGGACCGCAGCCGAGCGGGTTTCCAAAGACGTGCCGACCTGCTTGACCCGACGTCGTTCCTCGATTCTCTGCGCGACGAGTTGTACTGCGCGATGGCGGTTGAGCAGTGATCGTTCGTCGGGTGCGCGGCATTGCCGCGTTGCTGGCCCTGGTCCTGAGCCAAGTTGCGCTGTCGGCCAGCGAACCGACGAGCGTGTTGGCCTCCCGCGTTGCCCGGTTGGCGGCGGACCCGAGGACAACGCAGGTCACACCTGCAACGGTGGTTGCGAAGATGCGGCCTTTGGTTGAGCTGAAAGGCGACCCGGCGTCGGAAGTCGAAACGACGTTTTCCGGCGCGGACCCGGCCAGGGGGGTGGCATGGGCGCGTGTGGTATTCCAGGCCGCGTCCAAAGCGGGGCAATGGCAATTTCTTCAGCTTCAACTCGGTCTCGTTCCCGCGGGAGAAGAGCAAGCGTCGTTCGCCAGGGCGATTGCCGCTGAAATGATGAAAAGGCTGGGCGCCCCGAAGAAGCCCGCCTCCAACGAGGCCGAACGACTGCGAACATGGAGTCTTGGCAAGTTGCGCGTCGTCGCATTGCGCGAGGGAGTCTTCGAGAACCCGATCGACAACACAAGAGCGCCTGTCGTCTTGGTCGAGATAGCGATCGTGCAGGGTGAACGAGATTGAGGTTGCCTGTGTCTGCCGACCCTTGCGGCTCGCCGCACAATTGACCGCAAGCGCGCGCGACCAATCGCGTGTGCGCGACTCGATTTGCAGCGCACCGGCCATGCCACGAAAGCCACACACCGCCCAGCCATGAGCGCGCCACGGGATGACGACGACCGCACGGTCAATCAACCTCGCACCTTGCCACGCAGTTCGGGTTCGGTGCACCTGCCTGTGACGACGCCGGGTGGCGCCCAAGGCGCAGCAGGTGGCTCTGCCAACCACTCGCTGCCGCTGGGCACCCGGCTCGGTGAGTTCGAACTGACCCAGGAGATCGGAGAGGGCGGCTTCAGTATCGTCTACCTTGCTTGGGACCACTCGCTCGAGCGCAGGGTGGCGGTCAAGGAGTACATGCCTTCGTCGATCGCTGCGCGCTCGGGGCCGACCGAGGTCGGCGCACGGTCCGAGCGGCATCGCGAGACCTTCGATGCAGGCCTCAAGAGCTTCATCAACGAGGCCAAG
>JANMHY010000125.1:0-2838 GCA_031375525.1 Burkholderiales bacterium | reverse complement strand
AGGGGGCTCGGGGGAGCCGTACGTTCGGCGCGCAAGCGCTACGTACTCGCGCCGCATGGCGCGAGTACGTAGCGCTGACCAAGCCGCGCGTGGTCGCGCTGATGGTGTTCACCGCGCTGGCCGGCATGTTCCTCGCCACGCATGCCGCCGTGCCGTGGCGAGTGCTGCTGTTCGGCACGCTCGGCATTGCGCTCGTCGCCGCCAGCGCGGCGGCGCTGAACCACCTGGTCGACCGCCGCATTGACGCCGTGATGGCGCGCACGCGCGCGCGTCCGCTGCCGCGCGGCGCACTCGGCACGACGCAGGTCGCGCTGTTCGCGCTGCTGCTCGCTGCCGCCGGCACAGCGCTGCTGCTGACCACCACCAATGCGCTGTGCACCGCGCTGACGCTGGCCTCGATGCTCGGCTACGCCGGCGTCTACAGCGTGTGGCTCAAACACCGCACGCCGCAGAACATCGTCATCGGCGGCGCGGCGGGCGCGGCGCCGCCGCTGCTCGGCTGGGTCGCCGTCACCGGCACGCTCGACCCCGGCGCGCTGCTGCTGTTCCTGATCATCTTCGTTTGGACGCCGCCGCATTTCTGGCCGCTGGCGATCCACCGCCGCGACGACTACGCGCGCGCCGAGGTGCCGATGCTGCCGGTGACACATGGCGTGGCGCACACCGCCGACCGCGTGCTCGCCTATGCCCTTCTGACCTGGGGCGTGGCGCTGCCGCCGGTGGCCACCGGCATGGCCACTGGCCTGTACCTGGCGGCGGCGCTCCCCCTGGGCGCAGGCTTCGTGTTCTGCGCCTGGCGCCTCAAGCGCGATCCCTTGCGCTGGGCGCTGCCGACCTTCCGCTACTCGATCGTCTACCTCGGCGCCCTGTTCGCCGCCCTGCTGCTCGATCACCAGTGGTTGTACTGAGTTGACGACCCCTCGTGCGCTGCGCGCGCACTCCCCCATGGGGAGGCTCAGGCCGACGCTTGGGAGCGGCCCGGCGCTGGCCTGAGACGCGCAGCGTCGTAGCAAGCCGTGCAATGCCGCTTGCAGAAGACTTGAACGCCGCAGCGACGCCGGTGGGTTTCAATCGACGCATGAACAAGCCCCTGCCCCCCCTCTTCATCTCCCACGGCTCGCCGATGATCGCGCTCGAACCGGGCGCGGCCGGCGCCTTCCTGCAACGCCTCGGTCCGGCGATCGATGCCGCGTTCGGCCGGCCGAAAGCGATCCTGGCGCTGTCGGCGCATACGCTGGCCCGTGAGCCGGCGGCGCTGGCCGCAGCACGGCACGAAGCGGTGTACGACTTCGGCAACTTCGACCCGCGCTTGTTCTCGCTGCGTTACGACGCGCCCGGCGCGCCCGAACTGGCCGAGCGCGTGGCGGCGTTGACGAAAGCCCACCGCGTGCCGCAAGGCGGCCTCGACCACGGCATCTGGACGGCCCTGATGTACCTCTACCCGCACGCCGACGTGCCGGTGCTGCCGCTGGCCTGGTCGCCTCGCGAGAGCCCGGCGGCGCTGTTCGCCTTCGGGGAGTCGCTGGCCGCATTGGCCAATGACGGCGTGCTGATCGTCGGCACCGGCAGCATCACCCACAACCTGCGCCGCGTTTTCGAGAACGGCCTGCACGACAGCGGGCAGCCCGAGATCGCCGAGAGCAAGGCCTTCCGCACCTGGATGCGGGACAAGAGCGCCGCCCGCGACTGGGACAGCTTGTTCGACTACCGCCGCCTGGCGCCGCACGCGGCGGACATGCACCCGAGCGACGAGCACCTGCTGCCCTGGTACATCGCTGCGGGCGCCGGCGGGCGTGAGGCCGCACCGCAGCGCCTGCACGACAGCGTCACCCACGGCGTGCTCGGCATGGACACGTACGCGTTCGGGCCGCAGGCACAAGCGCTGGTGAGTTGATATCGTCGCGGCCATGACGCCGCTGGCTGAACTTCGCACCGACCGCCTGCGGCTGTGCGGCAGCGACCCGGCGCTGGCCGACGTGGCCGCCGACTACTACCGCCGCAACCGCGAAGCCCACGCGCGCTGGAACCCGCCGCAGTCGGCGCCGATGTTCACGGCCGACGGCCAGCGCGAGCGCCTAACGGTGTCGGCCGCCGCCGTGGCCGCGGGCACGCTGGTCGGCTGGTGGCTGTTCGCGCCGGACGAGCCCGAGCAGGCGCTGGGCCAGATCCACCTGTCGCAGATCGCTCGCGCGCCGTTCTGCAACGCCCTGCTCGGCTACTCGATCGATGCCGCGCACGAAGGCCGCGGCCTCATGCGCGAAGCGCTCATGGCGGTGCTGGCCGACGCCTTCGGCCCGCGCGTCGGCCTGCACCGCGTGCAAGCCAACGTGCGGCCCGAGAACACGCGCAGCCTGGCACTGCTCGAGCGCCTGGGCTTCGAGCGCGAGGGCCTGGCGCGCGAGTACCTGTTCATCGACGGCGCCTGGCACGACCATGTGCTGACGGCGCGGCGCGCGCCAGGCTGGCCGGCGGATCGGGCGCCGCCTACTTGATGCTCACCCAGCGCAGTTCCAGCACATCATCAGGCCACTGCACCACCTCGACGTTCGGCCGCATCACCCAGTTGTGCTTGCGGCGGTACAGCGGCACCAGCGGCAGCTCGGCCTGGACAATGCGCAGCGCGTCTTGGACCATCGCGCGCCGCGTGGTGAGGTTGGGCTCGCTGCGCAGGCCGTCGATCAGCGCGTCGAGCTTCGGGTTGCTGTAGCGCCCGGCGTTGAAGGCGCCGGCCGTGAGGCCGTCGTTGCTGCGCACGGTCGACTGCATCATGCTCCAGGGGTCGGGGGCGGCACTCCAGCCGAACTCGACGAGGCTGCCGGTGCCCTGGCTCAGCTTGGG
>JANMHY010000082.1:0-2926 GCA_031375525.1 Burkholderiales bacterium | reverse complement strand
CCTTCGGGTTGTGATGGCGCGAAGCCGCGGCCATCGTCGCTGACGCGAATGAACACCCGCGGCTGGCTCGGCACCAGCCCGGTTTCGAGGCGGACGCGCCGGGCGTCCGCGTGCTTGAGCACGTTGGCAAACGCCTCCTGGAGGATGCGCAGGACGTGCAGCAGCGTGCGCGCCGACAGATAAGGCAGCGCAGGGAAATCGCCGACGCGCCACTCGAGCTCGATGCCCAGCGCACGCAGCCGCCCTTCGATGCGGTAGCGGAAGTTGCCGAGCACTGGCAGCAGTTCGTTGTCGGTGGCGTCGAGCGAATCGATCGTCAGGCGAAGGTCGTCGATGCACTCGCGAAGGACCGCCGCAACATCGCGTGGCGACGCGTGCTCGCTCTCGGCCAGACACAGAGCAGAAATCAGTTGTGCACCGATGCCGTCGTGCATGTCGGTCATGATGCGATGGCGTTCCTCGGTCACCGCTGCTTCACGTGACAGCCGCCCGAGCAGCTCGAAGTTGCGCGCGAGTTCCTGCTCCTTTTGCCGCACCCGTTCTTCGAGTTCGGCGTTCATGCGCTGGGACTCGGCCAGTGCGCGGGCCACCCGGCGGTACTTTTCGAGGTCCATGCGCTGGCCTGCTTCTCACGCCGAGCGTGGCCGCGCCGTCAAAGCAAGCCCATCTTGCCGGCTTCATAGACGGCTTCGCCGCGCGAGTGCACCGCCAGCTTCTGGTAGATCTTCTTGACGTGGGCGTTGATCGTGTGCGGCGAGACGTCGAGCAGCCGCGCGATCTCTACGAAGCTGAAGCCTTTGGCAATCAGCGCCAGCACTTCGGACTCCCGGTTCGTCAACGCGGGCACGTCGGCAGGGGGCGCCGGATCGACCGGTCTGTCGTCGCGCCTGAACCGCTTGAGCAAGCGCCGTGCGATCAGCGGGCTGATGGGCGAGCCGCCGGCTCGCAGTTGAGCGATCAGGCCGACCAACTCCTCGGGCCGGCTGTCCTTGAGGATGTAGCCGGTGGCGCCGGCTTCGATGCTGGCCAGCACGTGCTCCTCGTCGCCGAAGACCGAGATGACCATGATGTCGGTCGCCGGGTGGGCGCGCGCCGTCTCGCGGATCAGCTCGATGCCATTGCCGTCGGGCAGGCCGAGGTCGGTCAGCAGCACGTCGGGCGCTTGGCGTGCGATGACCGCACGCGCCGACGCCATGTCGCCCACGGCCGCGATCAGCGAGAGTTCGGGAGCGCCGGCAACGATGCCGCAAAACCGCGTCAGAAAGACCGGGTCATCTTCCACCACGATCACGCTCGTCATCACACGCTCCGAGTTGGTCACTCCGTGGAAATCATAGGCGCGCGCAGTGCAGTTGGGAAGGCACGACGGCCATCGCCAAGGGCTTGGCCTCGGCCGGCACCTCGCCGAGCAGCGATGCGGAGGCCCAGACCAAGGTGCTGGCGAAGATTGCAGACAACAGCAAGACAAAGGCCTGGCTGTCCAGGGACAGACGGTCTCGGTACGGGTACGGGGCCATGGCGCCCTCCTGTCGGTTGATCGGGAGCGCCAGGGTAGGCAGCGGCGCGAAGGCACACCATCGCGGCTTCGCGTCACGCCATCACGTGAAACCGTGATGCCGGTCGAGTCCTCCGGTCGTGAGTGGCTAACGCAACCGCAAAGCCAACGCGTCGAGCTGATCGATGCAGATGCCCCAACCGTCGAAGAAGCCCATCTGCTCGTGCTGGTCACGGGTCGGCTGGTCCGGGTGCATCACCGTCGCGATGTAGCGCGTGCCGTCGGCTTCGTCGGCCATCGAGATCACGGCGGTGAACGGCATCCACGGCGTGGCTGGCCGCCAGCCGGCGAGCAGCATCGATGTGAAGACGATGCGCGTCTGCGGCACGACCTCCACGAAGCACCCCGGGTTGTCGCTGGTGCCCCCATCGGGGCCTTGCATGAAGGTGTGAAAGCCGCCGCCCGGGCGCAGATCGAACGCGCGCACCTCGGTGGTCCACGGCTTCGGGCACCACCACTGCTCGAGCAGCGCGGGCTCGGTCCAGGCCCGCCACAGCGTGGCCCGGGGTGCGCGCACGAGGCGCGAAATGACGAGATCGTGAGCTTCAGCGTTGACGGCGTTCGGGTTGGGCATGGTCAGCTCCTCTCATTGCAGCCGATGGGCATGGCCACAGCGCGCAGTCTATGAACCCGCCCGCCGATTGCAAGCCTGTGGATCACCCGCGCCCGATCAACGCCAGCAACGCCAGCAACGCCGGCAACGTGTCCGCCGCGTGCAGCGGTTTGTCGTCGCGGATGCGCAGCATGCGCGGAAAGCGCACCGCGATGCCGCTCTTGTGGCGCGGGCTGTGCTGGATGCCTTCGAAGCCGAGTTCGAAGATCAGCGTCGGCTTGACGCTGCGCACCGGGCCGAACTTTTCGAGCGTAGTCGCGCGGATGGCGCGGTCGACGCGCTTGAACTCTTCGTCGGTCAGGCCCGAGTAGGCCTTGGCAAACGGCACGAGCTGCAGCGCGCCATCCACCGCGGGCTCACGGCGGGCGATCGCGTCGATCACCGCCTGCGCTTCTTCGGCGCTGGCCGGCGCACGGCTCCAGACCGCAAACGTGTAGTCGGTGTAGACGCTGGCGCGGCGGCCATGGCCGGCCTGGGCATAGATCAACACCGCGTCGGCCGTCATCGGCTCGATCTTCCACTTCCACCAGGTGCCGTCGGCCTTGGTGCGGCCGCTGCCGTACACGGAGTCGCGGTGCTTGAGCATGAAGCCTTCGACGCCGCGCTCGCGCGACTGCGCGCGCAGCGCGGCGTATGCGGGCCAGTCTTCGGCGTGCACCAGCGGCGACAGCGCCACCGCGTGATCGCGCAGGCGCGCTTCGAGGCGCACACGGCGTTCGTGCTGTGGCAATGCACGCAAGTCCTGGCCGCCGTCTTCG
>JANMHY010000018.1:0-4317 GCA_031375525.1 Burkholderiales bacterium | reverse complement strand
GAACGAAGTCTTCGTGCCGATCCTGCAAAAGCAGTTTCCCGAGATCACCGACTTCTACCTGCCGCCCGAGGGCTGCAGCTACCGCATGGCGGTGATCTCGATCAAGCAGGCCTACCCCGGCCACGCCAAGCGCGTGATGTTCGGCCTGTGGAGTTTTTTGCGCCAGTTCATGTACACCAAGTTCATCGTCGTCACCGACGACGACGTCGACATCCGCGACTGGAAGGAAGTCGTGTGGGCGATCACGACGCGTGTCGATCCGGTGCGCGACACGACGCTGGTCGATCAGACGCCGATCGACTATCTCGACTTCGCCTCACCGACGAGCGGCCTGGGCGGCAAGATGGGCCTGGACGCGACCAACAAGTGGCCCGGTGAAACGCAGCGCGAATGGGGCCGCCCGATCGAGATGCCGCAAGCCGTGCGCAGTGCCGTGCAGAAGATCTTCGACAACGTCATGCGCACACCGCCCGTGACATAGCTCGCTGTCAAGGCAGCGTTGGCTATCGCGCGCAGTCTCGTCGATTGCGCAGATTGCGTTGCGCCGCTCGCACCGCGAGCGCAACATGCATTGGTCTGCAATGCAGACACAACCCAGCGGCGCAGTCTCTGCGTCCAAGGAGCCCAGGACCCTTTACCTCCTGAGCCCCGAAAGGTGGCGAAAGCCACCCACCCCTCCCGCCTCGGCGTGGAGGGGTTTGTTTTTTCAGGCACCCAATAACAGGGCGAACTTTTCGCGCAGCACCGCGCGCACGAGTTGTGTGCCCTCGGCCGACGGAATCCAGCGCAACAGCGGCCGCTCCACCGACTGTCCCAAGCCCATCGGCGCCGGCACGATCTCCCACGGCGCCTTCTCGCGCGCCGCTGCGTCCCTGAACGCCCGCAGCGCACGCGGCATGTGCCAGCCGTGCGTGACGAGAACGACCTGCTTCACGTCCAGATCGCGCAACAGCGCGCCGCTCTGCTGCGCGTTCTCGAGCGTATCGCGCGACTTGGTTTCGACCCATCGCAGCGGGCGCAGGAACTCGCGCTGCGCGATCTCGGCGGCCACGTCGGCCTCGGCCACGCCGGGCTCGGACGCGTGACCGAGGCCGCCGCTGAACATCATCGGCGCGCCGGTCTCGCGGCTGACCCAGACGCCGTAGCGCAAGCGCTCGAGCGAAGCGTCGGACAGGCTGGCCACGCCGTACTCGGGGGCCAGCGCTTCGCGGCCGCCACCGAGCATCAGCACCACCACGCCCGGCTTGCCGCCGGCTGCCGCTTTCTTCAGCTCGGCCAGGCGCTCTGCAGACAACGGCGGCGGCTGCGACATCAGCGCGCGCGCCATCCAGTCGCCGAGCCCGGCGCAGCCGCCGAGCCAGAGCAGCACGACCGACAACAACACCAGCACCCAGCCCATGAAGCGCTGCCAGAGGATCAAGCGCGCGCCGACCAGCACCAGCACCAGCAAAGGCACCGGCGGCAACAGCAGTGCGGCGAGCACGGGCTTCCAGGACTCGATGCCCATGCTTTGAAAGATCTCGTTCACCTGCGACCCATCAGAGAATCAAGCGCGCGATTGTGCAGCACGACCCCGGAGCCCACACGCTTGCCCGCAGCCATCCGCTGAGGCAGCATCGACGCAATGAGCGAAGAAGTACCCTCACGGCGCCGCCTGCCTCGACTGCTGCGCTGGGCGGCGTGGCTGATCGGCGCGCTGCTGTTGTTGTGGGCCGTCGCCTGGCTGGCGGTGCCGCCGAGCGTCAAGTCGCAGGCCGAGCAGCGCCTCTCGTCGCTGCTCGGCCGCGAGGTGCGCATCGGCAAGATCGACTTCTCGCCGTGGTCGCTGCGGTTGACGCTCGAACAATTCAGCGTCGCCTCGGCGGCCGGCGGCGGCGCGCCGCCGCAGTTGTCGGTGCAGCGGCTGATGGTCAATGCCGACATGCGCTCGCTGCTGCGCCTGGCGCCGGTGATCGAGGCTCTCGAGATCGACACGCCGGTCGTGCGCGTGGCACGCGTGGCCGACGGCCGCTATGACTTCGACGACATCGTCGCGCGTTTCGCCAAAGCTGCCGCCGAGCCGAAACACAACGATGAGCCGGCGCGCTTTGCGCTCTACAACCTGCGCCTGCAAGGCGGCGCCGTGGAGTTCGACGACCAGCCGGTCAAACGCGTGCACCGCCTGCAGGATTTGCAGATCGCGTTGCCCTTTCTGTCGAACCTGCCCGACGACGTGACGGTGGACGTGCTGCCGCGCGTCGCCTTCAAGTTGAACGGCGCGGCGTTCGACAGCGGCGCGCAGAGCAAACCGTTCGCGCAGGACCGGGCCTCGCAGATCGACCTCAACGTCGCCGCTCTCGATCTGGCGCCGTGGCTGCCTTATGTGCCCGCCGCGCTGCCGTTGAAGCCCAGCCGCGGCACGCTGGCGACGCAGTTGCAGTTGCAGTTTGCGTTGGCCGCCGACGGCGCGCCGCGCATCTCGTTGCGCGGCAAGGCCAGCCTGGCCGACGTGGCGCTCGCCACCGCAGGCGATGCCGGCACGCCCGCGGTGGCCTGGCAGAAACTCGACGTGGCGCTGACCGACGTGCAACCGCTGGCGCGCAAGATCGCGCTCGGCGAGGTCACGCTGGCCGGCGTGCGCATCGACGCGCGACGCAGCGCCGACGGCCGCATCAACCTCGTGCCTGCTGCCACGGCGTCATCGCCCCCATCGGCGGCTTCTGCGCCCGCCGGAGCGGCGCTATGGCAAGTCAGCGTCGCCAAGCTGGCGTTGACGCAAGCGCGCATCGACTGGCACGACGCCACCACGCGCCCGGCCGCCGCGATGCGCGCCGAGCCCGTGGACTTGCAACTCGGCAGCGTGCGCTGGCCGTTCGACGCGCCGGCCCCGGTGAAGCTGACGGCGCGTTTGACGGCGCTCGATGCGCAAGGCGCTGCCGCGGCCGAGCCCGCGACGTTGACACTCGACGGCCAGGCCAGCGACCGCATCGCCGACGCGCGTGTCGAGCTGCAAGGACTCAACCTCGCCTGGCTCGAGCCTTATCTGGCTGCGAGCCTCGGCGCACGCGTCGAGGGCCGCGCGTCGGCGAAGGCGGTGCTGGCCTGGGCTGCCGGCGCGGCGGCGCAGATCAAGCTGAGCGACGTGAGCGCGCAAGTGGAGCAGTTCAAGCTCGTCGACGGCAGCAAGGTGCGCACGCCGCTGTCGGTGGGCGCCCTCTCGCTCGCCGAGGTGACGGTGGACGTTGCCGCGCAGCAGGTGAGCCTGGGCGCGCTGAAGATCGAGCGCCCCTCGCTGGCATTGGCGCGCGACGCGCAGGGCCGCTGGAACTTCGAGCAGTGGACACGCACAGGCACCGCCTCGGCGCCGCAGCGCAGCGCCGACAACGCGCCGCCGTGGAGCGTCAAGCTCGGCGAGCTGCAGCTCACCAACGGCGAGTTCCGCCTAGATGACCAGCGCCCGGCGCCGACGCCGAGCGCGCCGGTGCAACTGCGCGGCGTGCTCAACGCCAGCGTGCGCGATCTGTCGTGGCCGGCCGGGCCGCCCGCGAAGACGCAACTGCAACTGCGTGTCTCGCAAGCGGAAGGCTCATCGAAAGGTGCACAAGGCGGCCGCGTCGACTGGAACGGCAGCGTCGCGCCGTCGCCGCTGGCCGCGCGCGGCACGCTGCGCATCGAGCGCTTTCCGGTGCACGCCTTCGAGCCCTACTTCGGCAGCGGACTGAATGTGGATCTCTTGCGCGCCGAGGCCGATTGGCGCGGCGACATTGCCGTGGCTCAGCGCGCCAACAACCAATGGGACGCGAGTGCGAAGGGCAATGCGCGCATCACCGACCTGCGCGTGCACGAGCGCACGGCAACGAGCACCACGCGCGGCGGCGACGAACTGCTGACGTGGCAAGCGTTCACGCTCGACAGCCTGAAGTTCGACCTGCGTGCCGGGGGCGCCAAGCCCACGCTCGAGATCGCCAGCGCCGCGCTGACGGATTTCTACTCGCGACTGGTGATCACCGAGGATGGCCGCTTCAATTTGCGCGACGTCGCCGCGCCGCCGAGAGGCGACGCCGCGGCACCGTCGCCGGCGGCTGTGGCCTCGGCGCCGACGCTTGCGGCGAGCGCGCCGGCTGCACCGCCGGGCTCCGGCCTGCCGATCGACATCCGCATCGGCGGCGTGCGCCTGGCCAACGGCAAGGTCGATTTCACCGACCGCTTCATCCGGCCCAACTACAGCGCCGCGCTGACCGAACTCAACGGCACGCTCGGCGCGTTCAACTCGACAACGCGCGACATGGCCACGCTCGACCTGAAGGGCCGCGCCGCCGGCACCGCGCTGCTGGAAAT
>JANMHY010000940.1:0-2383 GCA_031375525.1 Burkholderiales bacterium | reverse complement strand
TGACCGGTACGACAGCCCGCGCTGGGACCATGATCGCGACGGCGTGCCGAATCGCTACGACCGCCACGACAACGACCCCTGGCGTCGTTGATCCGTCAACCGAAGCTGAGCTTCTGCGCGATCACGAGATCGTTCCAGCGCTTGGCTTCGGCACCCATGAAGGCCTCGAAGTCGGCCGGGCTCGACCCGACCCATTCGAGGCCTTGTTGCGCCAGCGTCACCGCCTCGTGCAGCGCCTGCTGCCGTGACGCGCCGATGCGCGCCGGCGCCAGCGCGCCGATCCAGGTCGAGACATCGAAGTCCTTGACACCGGCCTCTTGCAGCGTCGGCAACTCGGGCGCGACCGAGTAGCGTTTGGCTGAAGTCACACCGAGCGCCTTGACGCGCCCGCTCTTCACATGCGGGCCGATCGCCACCCACGAGCCCATGAACAACTGCACCTCGTCGTTCATCACCGCCTGCAGCGCCGGCACGCCGCCGCGGTACGGGATGTGGACGATGCGCGTGCCGGTGCGCATCTTGAACAACTCGGCCGCCAGATGGTTCAGCGTGCCCAGGCCGGCCGACGAGACGTTGAGCGTGCCCGGCTTCTTTTTGGCCAGCGCGATGAACTCCGCCAACGAGTTCACCGGCAACGACGCCGGCACGGCAAACACCAGCGGGAAACTCAGCAGCCGCGAAATCGGCGTGAAGTCGCGCAGCGAGTAGCCGAGGTTCGGATAGACCAGCGGGTTGGTGACATGCGAGTCGAAGACCAGCATCAGCGTGTTCTCGTCGCCGGCTTGCCGCGCCACGCCGGCCGCGGCGATCGAGCCCAAGGCACCGGGTTTGTTCTCGATGACGACGTTCTGCTTCAGCGCTTTGGGCAGGTGCTCGCCGAGCAGGCGCGCCGTGAGATCGACCGAGCCACCGGGCGGCACCGGCACGACGAGGTTGAAGTTCGCCGCCGTCTGCGCGTGCGTCATCGAAGGCAGCGCCGCCGCACCGAGCCAGGCCAGGGACTGTCTGCGATCCATCGTTCATCTCCTCGTGATGGCGCGCAGTGTGCCCGACGGCGATGACGGGCCGATGTCACGCCGCCGTCACACGCGCCACTTCCTTGAAGCCCGCCACCTTGTGCCCCTTGCGCGCGCGCTTGCCTTCGTGCGACGCCAGCGCGGCGCCGCGCAACACCTCGACCTTCGGCTTGCCGCGGTTGATGCCCTGCACCGCGAGCGCATCGGCGCAGGTCGCCACCGACAGCAGCGGGTCTTTCGCATCGACGTCCATCAGCGTCAGGCCGCGCCCGCCGTTGGCCTGACGCTTCAGGTCCGCCAGCGGGAAGACGAGCAAGCGTCCGCTGACAGCCAGGCAGGCGACGCGCTGGTGTGTGGCCTGCACGACCGTCGGCGGCAGCACATGCTCGCCGGCTTCGAGCGCAAGGAAGGTCTTGCCGGCGCGCTGTCGGCTCACCAGATCGCCCGCCTGCGCGAGCAGACCGAAGCCGCCGCTGTTGGCCAGCAGCAGCAGCGTCTCGGCCGCACCGGCAAAGTAGTGCGCTGGTTGTGAGCCGCTCTCGAAGTCCGCCAGCGTCGTGATCGGCGTGCCGTCGCCGCGGCCACCCGGCAGCAGGCTCACCGCGACGCTGTAGGCACGGCCGTTGCTGCCGAGCACGACCAGCGTGTCGACGCTGCGGCACGGGAACGCGCCGTACAGGCCGTCGCCGGCTTTGAAGGCGAGCGTCGCGGCGTCGATCTCGTGGCCCTTCAACGCCCTCACCCAGCCCTTCATGCTGACGACCACGGTGACCGGCTCATCGACGATCTTGACTTCGGCAACGGCGCGCTTGTCAGCCTGCAGCACCGTTCGCCGCGCGTCGCCGTATTGTTTGGCGTCGGCCTCGATCTCCTTGACCAGCAGCTTCTTCAGCGCCGCCGCGCTGCCGAGAATCTCTTCGAGCTTGGCTTTCTCCTCGCGCAGTTCCTTCAACTCCTGCTCGATCTTGATCGCTTCGAGCCGTGCCAGTTGACGCAAGCGGATGTCGAGAATGTCCTCGGCCTGGCGCTCGCTCAACTTGAAGCGCGCGATCAGCGCCGGCTTGGGCTCGTCGGCATTGCGGATGATGCGGATCACCTCGTCGATGTTCAGCAGCACGAGCTGCCGGCCTTCGAGGACGTGAATGCGATCCGTCACCTTGCCCAAGCGGTGCTGCGTGCGCCGCGCCACCGTGCTCTGACGGAACTCGACCCATTCGGCAAGCATCTGGCGCAGGCTCTTCTGCACCGGCCGGCCATCGATGCCGATCATCGTCAGGTTCAGCGGCGCATTGGTCTCCAGACTCGTTTGCGCGAGCAGCGTGTTGATCAGCTCCTGCTGTTCGATGGTGCGTGTTTTCGGCTCGAAC
>JANMHY010000928.1:0-7290 GCA_031375525.1 Burkholderiales bacterium | reverse complement strand
CTGTGCGGTGTACTGCAGGATCGCCTTGATCATCGGCGGCGTCAGTCCCGGATTGACTTGCAGCAGCACGGCGGCCGCACCCGAGACCACCGGCGCCGATACCGAGGTGCCTGACAGGTACATCTGCGTCTCGCGGTAGGTCTGCGTGATGCCGGTGGCGGTGACCAGCGGCGCGAAATACGCAGTGCCGAGCGTGTTCCACGTCGGCGTGGTCGCGTTGGCGCGCGTCGCCGCGGCGCCGATCAGCATGTTGCCGGGGGCCACCAGGTCGGGCTTGAGCAGGTTGTCGCGCTTGAGCAGGCCGCCGGCGTTGGTGTAGCTGCCGCGGGTCGGGCCGCGCGAGCTGAACATGTTGACCGTGTCGTCGCTGCGGACGGCCGTGGCCTTGGTGTTGACCGAGCCGACGGTGATCACGCTCGGGTCGTTGCCCGGTGACGAGATCGAGCCGAAGACTTCCTTGCCCAGAAAGTTCTTGCCGAAGTTGCCGGCGGCCACGACCACGGTGATGCCCTGGGCCACGGCGCTGCGCGCGGCGACGCACAGCGGGTCGTACTGCCAGGTGTCGGTCGAGTCCATCGCCAGGCTGATGTTCATCACGCGGATGTTGTATTCCTTGGCGTGGTAGATCACCCACTGGATGCCTTCGAGCGTGTCCGACAGCGTGCCGAAGCCGAAGTCGTTGAGCACCTTCACGTCGTAGAGGTTGGCGTTGGGCGCCAGGCCGGTCAGGTCGGGCGCGGTGGCGTAGGTGGCGGGGCGGCCGGCGGCGATCGACGCAACGTGCGTGCCGTGGCCGTAGCCGTCCTGCACCACAGCGGCGCTGTTGTCGATGGCGGCTTCGTAGGTGGCCAGCGCGGTGCTGCCCGGCTGCAGCGAGGTGGCGCTGTCATAGCCGTTGGTCCAGTCGGCCAGATTCGTCGTCAGGAACTGCACGTTCTTCTTGACGCGCGACACGCCGCTGGCGTTGTCGAAGGCGCGGTGCGCTTTCATCACGCCCGAGTCGATGATGGCGATGCCGATGTCGGTGCCGTCCGGGCCGCTGTAGCTGGTCTTGGTCGAGCTCGTGCGAACCGGCCCCGTGGTCGCGCCGGTGCTGGCCTCGATGGCGCTGGCGGTGCGCTGCGTGACGCGGTTCGGCGCCACGTGCACGACATCGTTGCGCTCGGCAATCTTGGCCACGCGGTTTGCGGGCAGCGTCGCGGTCAACATGCGCAGGCTGGGCATGGTGGCGTCGATCGTGCCGCCGGCGCGCTTGATGTCGCGCGTCAGGTCGCTCATGTCGGCGTCACCGTCGCCGACGGTGAAGATCACCTGGACTTCGCGGCGGCCGAGCTTTTCGCGCGCCCAGCGCTGCTTCGGGGTTTGCGCACTGTCCAGGCCGGCCTTCAGGTCCGGCGACATCTTGTGCAGGCGTTTTTCGGCCTGCGCCTGGCGGCCGGTCTGGGCCGTGGCGCGAGGTGTTGCGAACATCGCCGAGGTCAGCAGCAGCAGCAGCGACAGCGCCCAAAGCATGGGCGTGGCGCGACGCTCGATCAGGACCGTGAATCGTGTCAGCGAGTCGAACATTTCTGGCTCCCTCTTGCCGTTCTGCTTCGTTGTGGGCAACGAGCCGTTACGGCGTGTATTGATTTGCAATGGACGCATCGTAGAAACGACTTGCAACATCGGCCAGGGGGGAGGCCCCCGCAACGTGTGATTTGCGCGTGCTTCAGTTCACGCTCGTACCGTTGGCGCGGCCGAACGTGATCTGCATCACGGCCGACTTGTCACCGGACGCAGCGGCGCGAGCAGCCGCCTGTTCTCTAAAGCGTGGCGGAGAGATCGCGAACTGCCGGGCAGCCGCGACGGCCCAAAGCATGTTCGACCGCGTGGCGCACCGCGCGCGCCGTGACCTCAGCGGCGAGCACGCCGAGCAGGTCGAGCAACGCAGCGTGCGTTGGTACATCGCCCGTGGCGAGCCGTGCATCGCCCGTGGCGAGGGCAAACATCGTGTCGCCGTCGAACGGCGTGTGGATCGGCGAGAGGCTGCGCGCCAGGCCGTCGTGGGCCATCGAGGCGAGCTTGCTGCACTGCGCCTTGTCGAGCGCGGCGTCGGTGGCGACGACGCCGATCGTGGTCGCTGCGCCGGGTTGCAAGCGCTCGGGCAGATCGCCGCGCAGCACCGCTCGCGTGGTGTGAACGAGTTGGCGGCTGGCAGCGCTCTTGCGCGCGCCGGCGACCGGCTGTCCGCTGTCCGGGTCGATGACATCGCCGGTGGCGTTGACGACCACCAGCGCCGCCACGGTGATGCCGGCGACACGCACCGATGCACAGCCGACACCACCGGCCATCGCGCGCTCGATACCGAACAGCTTGCCCACGGTGGCGCCGGCGCCGGCGCCGACGCTGCCTTGCGCGGGGGCGTGGGACGACGCCGCCACGCAGGCCGCATGGCCCGCCGCGGCATCCGGACGGATCGTCGCATCGCCGTGCCACAAGTCGAAGATCACCGCGGCCGGCACGATCGGCACGCGCGCTGTACCCACCGCGAAACCATGGCCGCGCTCTTCGAGCCAACGCATCACGCCAGCGGCCGCATCGAGGCCGAACGCACTGCCGCCGGCCAGCAGAATTGCATGCACACGATCGACCGTATTCTCCGGCCGCAGCAGATCGGTCTCGCGCGTGCCCGGCGAGCCGCCGCGCACATCGACGCCGGCCACGGCGCCTTGCGGACACAGCACCACGGTGCAGCCGGTGGCGCGCCCGGGGTGCGTGAAGTGGCCGACCGCGAGGCCGGCGACGTCGGTGATCGTGTCCTGCAGATCAGGCGTGCTCAAAAGGCCCCCAAGGCGCTGCGCGCCGTCCCTCCGAGGGGGAGCGAGCGCCTTCGGAGCGGCCGCGCGGCGCTCACGCGAAAACGCCGGCAGTGTCCGCCATGCGCTCGCTGACCTCGCCGAGGTGATGCAGCGTGTCTCCGAAAGCCATCTCGAGCATCGTCAGGCGTTTGAAGTAGTGGCTGGCCGCAACCTCGTCGGTGACGCCGATG
Source organism: Burkholderiales bacterium (assembly GCA_031375525.1). Taxonomy (GTDB): domain Bacteria; phylum Pseudomonadota; class Gammaproteobacteria; order Burkholderiales; family Burkholderiaceae_C; genus CADEEN01. The sequence continues at coordinate 4,262 of JANMHY010000928.1, read as the reverse complement.
CCGCCGTGCAGTTGAATGCACTGCTGGCCGACGAAGCGCATCGATTGCCCGAGTTGCACCTTGGCCTGCGACAGGGCACGGCGGCGTTGGGGCGCCGGCTGGTTCAGCTTCAGGCTGGCGAAGTAGCTCATCGAGCGCGCCAGCTCGAGCTGCATCTTCACGTCGGCCATGCGGTGCCGCAGCGCCTGAAAGCTGGCCAGCGTGGCGCCGAACTGCTTGCGCGTGTTCATGTAGTCGACGGTCAGGGCGACCAGCTTGTCCATCGCGCCGACGCCTTCGGCGCAGGCCGCGGCGATGCCGATGTCGATCGCGCGTTCGAGCGCGGGCAGGCCTTCGGCGCTCTGCAACGTGGCCGCGGCTGCGACCAGGTGCACGTCGGCAGCGCGCGCACCGTCCTGCGTCGGGTAGCCGCGCACTTCGCAGCGCGCGCGCTCGACGAGGAACAGCCCGACCGGCGCCGCGTCGTGCGGCGCCATGCGCGCCGGCACGATGAACGCATCGGCCTCGTCGCCCGCCGGCACCAGGTGCTTGGCTCCGCTGAGCGCCCAGTCGCCGCCTTGCTGCACGGCCGTCGTCGCCGGCGCGTCGAAGCGGTAGCGCGCGCCGTGCTCCTGGTGCGCGAGCACGACGAGCGCGCTGCCGTCGGCGATGCGCGCCAGCCAGCCGCCGTCGCTGACCAACGACGGCGCGATCAGCGCCGCCGCAGCGTACGGCGCATTGACCAGGCCGCGGCCGAGCTCTTCCATCACCACCATCGCCTCGACGGCGCCGAAGCCCATGCCGCCGTGTTCGGCTGCGATGGTCAACCCCGTGAGGCCGAGATCGGCGAGCTGCCGATAGACCTCGCGCGTCTTGCCGCCTTGTTTGGCAATCGCGTGGCGCCGATCGAAAGCAAAGTCCTTCTCGACCCAGCGCGCTACCGCGTCGCGCAGAGCGTTCTGGTCGTCGGTGAAATCGAAGTCCATCTTCAGCTCCCAAGGACCGTCTGCGCGACGATGTTCCGCTGCACTTCGTTGCTGCCGCCGTAGATGCTCGTCTTGCGATAGTTGAAGTACGTCGCCGCCAGCGGTGCGCAATGCGCTGCGCCGACATGATCGCCTTGCCAGCCGGCCTCCATCGCCTCGCGGATGAAGGGCAGCGCAAACGGCCCGGCGGCGAGCATCATCAGCTCGGTGTAGCGCTGCTGAATCTCGCTGCCGCGGATCTTAAGTAAGCCGGCGACTTCGAGCGACTGCTTGCCGCTCTTCTCGGCGGACAAGACGCGCAGCACCATCATCTCCAGCGCCACGACATCGACTTCGAGCAGCGCGATCTGATCGCGAAAGCGCGTCTCCTGCCACAGCCCTTCGGCCTTGGCGATGCGCTTGCAGCGCTCCAACTCGCGCTTGGAGCGGTTGACGTCGGCGATGCCGGTGCGCTCGTGGGCGAGCAGGTGCTTGGCATAGGTCCAACCCTTGTTCTCTTCGCCGATCAACTGGTCGGCCGGCACCTCGACGTTGTCGAACCAGACCTCGTTCACCTCGTGGCAGCCGTCGAGCATGATGATCGGCCGCACCGACACACCGGGCGTCTTCATGTCGATCAGCAGGAACGAGATGCCGGTCTGCGGCTTGCCCTCGTTGCTGGTGCGCACGAGGCAGAAGATCCATTCGCCGTACTGGCCGAGCGTGGTCCAGGTCTTCTGGCCGTTGACGATGTAGTAGTCGCCGCGGCGCTCGGCCTTGCATTTGAGCGACGCCAGATCGCTGCCCGAGCCCGGCTCGCTGTAGCCCTGGCTCCACCAGACCTCGCCGCTGGCGATGCCGGGAAGAAAGCGCTGCTGTTGCGCCGGCGTGCCGAAGGCCATGATCACTGGCGCCACCATGATCGGGCCGAAGGGCACGACGCGCGGCGAACCGGCCAGGGCGCATTCTTCTTCGAACAGATGGCGCTGCACCGCGTTCCAGCCGGGGCCGCCATGTTCTTTCGGCCAGCCCCAGCCGAGCCAACCTTGTTTGCCGAGGATCTTCGCCCAGCGCTGCATGTCGTCGCGCGTCAGATGCAGCGCGTGGTGCACCTTGTGGCTGATGTCCGGCGGCAGGTTCGCGGCCACCCACTCGTGCACGTTCTGCCGGAACGCGGTTTCTTCGGCAGTGAAGCTCAGATCCATGCGCCATGTTGTAGCACGCCAGTGCGCCGGCCGCGACCACAATGCGCCTGATGCAGCCCGCACAAAACGCACTCGAAGACGCTGCTGCGATGCGCCGCGCCGAGCGCGAGCTGTTGTCGCTGTCGCTGATGCATGCGCGCAATCGCACGCTGGCCTGGCTGACGACGCTGGAGCGCTTGCCCGCAGCCTGCTGGCTGGCCGGGCGGGCCGGCTGGTGGCAGGAGCGCTGGATCGCGCGCAACGTGCAGCGCTCGCGCGGCGCGGCCGCCGATGCCACGCGGGCGCCGCTGGCGTCGATCGAGCCGCAGGCCGACCACTGGTGGTCGCTGCAGCTGAGCGGCGAGCCGGGCCCGGCCCCGGATGCGCTGCGCGCCTACCTCGGCGAAACGCTCGAGGTCACGCTCGATCTGCTCGCCGCCACCGACGGCAGCGACGACGCGCTGCATTGGCACCGCGCCGCGCTGTTCGAAGAAGACGCCTGCGTGCTCGTGCTGGCGACGCTGGCGCAGCAGCATCGCATCGACGCCAGGCGGCTGCTGCCCGAGCGCGTGCTGCGGCCTGTGCGCACAGCGCTGTGGTTTCCTGCGCAGCGCTGGAGTCTCGGCTCGCTGCGTGGCGGCTTCGTGCCGGCGGCCGAGCAATGGGCGCATGAACAGGCTGTGCCCGAGTTCGAGATCGACGCGCAGCCCATCACCTGGCAGCAGTTCGCCGAGTTCGCCCTGGACGGCGGCTATGACGATGTGCGCTGGTGGAGCGAGGACGGTGCGCACTGGCTGCGAGCCGACGCGCGCCGCACGCCGCGTGACGTCGAGCAACTGCGCCACGGTGTGGTGCTGCAGCGCTTCGGCCAGCTCGTGCGCGCACCGGCTGGTGAAGCGGCGTCGATGCTCGGCTGGTATGAAGCGCAGGCCTGGTGTGCCTGGGCCGGGCGGCGGCTGCCGACCGAAGTGGAATGGGAACTGGCGGCCTGCAGCGGCGCGTCTCGCGGTGTGACCTGGGGCGATGTGCCGGAGTGGACAGCAGGCCGTGCGCGCGCGTGGCCGGGTGGCCCTGCGGTCACCGACGCTGCGTTGCGCGTGCAGCGCGGCGCGGCCTGGTTCGAGCCGCGCCGGTTGGCGCATCCGAAGGCACGCCGCTTCGTCGCGCCCGAGCGCGACGATGGCTTCGCCGGCTTTCGCTCCTGCGCGCTGTAGCCTCAGGCTGCGTCGGCACTCAACTCCCACACCCACGCTGGCGGCACGTTGCGCCAGACCGCTTCGCGCCGCCGCCAGCGCAGCGCGAAGCTGATTTCGCATTTGCCGCAACGGGTCGTGCGTTGCTGGCGTGCCGCCCGAGTCCTGCTGGCGCCGAGACCTACACCGCGTTCAACTCGCGCAGGCTCTGCACCGCTTCGTCCGACAACCAGACCAGCGTGTTCAGGTACGTGTCGATTCGCGCCACGAGCTCCTGTCGCGGCCCCGTGATCCACTCGTTCGACGTGTAAAACGCTTTCTGCTCGCGTTCGAGCGCAGCACGATCGGCGTAAGCACGCGCCAGGAAGTAGGTTGGCTCTTCGTGGTCCGAGGGGCCGTAGGCAACAACGTTCATGCCTCGCGCTTTGATCATCGGTACGGCGCGCGAGTGCATCGCTTGATGAAACGCGTTATGCGTTCCGGGCTTGAGCCGATAGGTTCGAATTTCGACAAGGCGTTGCATGACTTCAGTCCGCCTTTGCGCCCGAGCGCTTGACGATTTGTTCGTACTTGGCGTGCTCTGCGCGCACGAACTGCGCAAACGCGTCAGGCGTGCTCGGCGCGGGCTCGGCCATCAGCGTGGACAGGCGTGCTTTGACATCGGCAGCATTGAGCGCATCGACAAACGCCTTGTTCAAGCGCGCCGTGATCTCGGCCGGCAACTTCGCCGGGCCGAAGAGTCCGAACCAGGTGCTGATGTCGAACTGCGCGAGGCCCAGGTCGGCGCCGCTCTCGGCCACCGTCGGCACGTCGGGCATCGCGCTCGATCGCTTTGGCGTCGTCACGGCCAGCGCCTTCAACTTGCCGCTCTTGATGTTGGCCGATGCTGCCGCCAGGTTGTCGAAGTTCAGATCGACCTGGCCCGACAGCAGGCCCATCTG
>JANMHY010000895.1:0-8485 GCA_031375525.1 Burkholderiales bacterium | reverse complement strand
TCGGCAACGGTGGCCGCGTCTTCTACCGCTGGCGCCGCCGCCGCACCAAGCGCAAGGCCGGCAACGTCGCCGACTTCTGCCGCCGTTGGGGCAGCAACTACCGCTACATGATCGTGCTCGACGCCGACAGCACGATGCACGGCGAGACGCTGGTGTCCCTCGTGCGGTTGATGGAGCAAAACCCGCGCGCCGGCATCGTGCAGACGTTGCCGCAGGCCTACGGCCACGACACGCTGCATGCGCGCGTGCAGCAGTTCGCCACGCGCGTGACGGGCCGCCTGTTCGCGCTCGGCATGGCCTACTGGCAACTCGGCGAAGCGCATTACTGGGGCCACAACGCCATCCTGCGCGTCGAGCCCTTCATGCGCCATTGCGCGCTGGCGCCGATCGCCGGCCGCGGCGGCCTCTCGGGCGAGATCCTGTCGCACGACTTCGTCGAGGCGGCGATGATGCGCCGCGCCGGCTACGAAGTCTGGCTGGCGCCGCAATTGGAAGGCAGCTGGGAGCAACTGCCGCCGAACCTGCTCGACGAGCTGCAGCGCGACCGCCGCTGGTGCCAGGGCAACCTGCAGAACGCGCAGTTGATCGCCGAGCCCGGTTGGCGGCCCGCGCACCGCACGATGTTCGCCGTCGGCGCGCTGTCGTACTTGATGGCGCCGCTTTGGCTGCTCTTCGTCGTCCTCGGCGCGGCCGTGAGCGCCAACGCGGATTCGGTGGCCCACGGCAGCGCGCTGTGGACGCTGACGCTGGTGCTGCTGCTGACGCCTCGAGTGCTCGGCGTGGCCAGCGTGTGGCTCAAAGGCGAGCACGCCGACTACGGTGGCCGCGCTCGCCTGGTGACGAGCGCGCTGTTCGAACTGATCGTCTCGGCCTTGCAGGCGCCGGTGCGCATGCTCGCCCACACCACGTTCGTCATCGGCACGCTGACCGGACTGCGCCTCGAATGGAAGTCGCCGCCGCGCGACGCTCTCGCCATCGGCTGGGGCGACGCCCTGCGCCGCGTCGGCCTGCTCGCGGCACCGGCTACGCTGCTGGCGGTGCTCGCCTTGCCGAGCGATGCGCTGTCGGCGCCGCACCTCGCGCCGCTGCTGGCGGCGCTGCTGCTGGCTGTGCCGCTGGCGGTGCTGTCGAGCCACCCGAGCCTCGGTGCGGCGCTGCGCGGCATGCGCATGCTGCGGGTGCCCGAAGAGCACCGGCCGCCGCTGACGCTGCGCCGTGCCATCGAGCAGCGCGGCTTCACCGACCTGGTGCCGCTGCCGGCCTTGCCACCGCTGGCGCAGCCGCCACGCGTTTTTGCGCCGGCGCAAGCGCTGCGGTCGCCGCGTGTGCAGCGTCTGGGCCTGGCGATGGGCAGCGCCGCGGTGGCGATGTTCGTCGCCCTGACGCCGCGCTACGCAGTGACGCCCGAGCTGCCGGTGTCGCTCGATCGGCCGGCGTCGCTGTACTCGGCGCTGCCGGCGGTCGAGTTGCCGTCGATGATGATGGCCAGCGACAGCCCGCGCCGCCCGGCGCGCTCGCTGCGCGAACAGCGGCCGGCGCGGATGATCGACGAAGCGGTGCGCCAGCGCGCGCGCGACGCGGTGCAGCGCACGCTGTCCACCGACGACGTCTTCGATCCTGCTTGACCGGCGGCTGCGCCCCGTTGTCGCCCCGGTTGTGCATTCCGGTTCGACGGAACAAGATCGCGCGCCAACAAAAGGAGATCACCATGCCGTCGCGTTCCTTCGCTCTGCTCTGTCCGTCGACCGTCCACCTTGCCGCGCTGTTGGCTTGCGGCCTGATCGGCACGGCGCACGCCGACGAGGGCGACCGTCAGCACGCCGCGCCGGGCATGACGGCATCGAAACAACCGCCGCCGTTTGCCGCGGGCCAGGCGTATCGCAAGGGCGTGGTGTCGGTGGCCAACCCGTATGGCGCCGAAGCCGGTGCGCGCATCCTGGAGATGGGCGGCAACGCCGTCGATGCCGCGGTGGCCATCGCCTATGCGTTGAACGTCGTCGAGCCGCAATCGGCGGGCATCGGCGGCGGCGGCTTCATGATGATCCACCTCGCCGGCCGCGGCGGCCACGAACGTTGGCACGACAGCGATGGCGACGACCGCGGCAGGCAACGCGGTCCGCGCGGCCGCACCTTCGCCATCGACACGCGCGAGCAAGCGCCGGCCGGCGCCACGCCCGGCATGTTCGTCGGCGTGCCCAATGCCTCGCTGCAAGGTGTGGCCGTCGGCGTGCCGGGCATGGTGCGCGGCAGCGAACTGGCGCTGCGCCGCTTCGGCCGCTTCGATCTGTCCGACGTGATCCAACCCGCGATCACACTCGCCGACGACGGCTTTGCCGCCACGCCGCGCTACGCGCTGGTGAGCTGCAATGCGCGTTCGCAGAACTCGCCCGAGGCAGCGGCGGCGTTCTGCCCGAACGGCGGTGCACCGGTGGCCGGTACGCTGGTGCAGAACAAGCCGCTCGCCGAAACGCTGCGTCTAATCGCGCGTCACGGCGCCGATTGTTTTTACCGCTACATGCCCGAGAAAGGCTGCGACATTGCCAAGGGCATCGTCGAAGGTCAGAAGTTCGCCAAGCCCGGCTTGCTGAGCGGTCTGCTGACACCCGGCAAGGGCCGCAGCATGACGTACGAGGACCTCGCCGCTTACCAGCCGGCGCTGCGCACGCCGACGCAAGGCAGCTACCGCGGCTACACGATCAAGGCGATGTCGCCGCCGTCGTCCGGCGGCCTGACGCTGTTGCAGATGCTGAAGATGCTCGAACGCTTTCCGCTCGGCGATGCCGCACAAGGCTACGGCTTCGGCAGCGTGAAGACGTCCAACGTCATGGCCGATGCGATGCGTATCGCGTTCTCCGATCGCTCGATCTGGATGGGCGACGCCGACTTCGTGCCGGTGCCGCAGCGCGGCCTGCTCGACGGCAGCTATGTCGGCTCGCGCGGCGCGGTCATCGTGCCCGGCGCGCGCATCGATCCCAACCCGCTGCCCGGCGATCCACGGCCCTATGAAGTGGCGGGCCTTCAATCCGGCACGCGCCTGGCCGTGGCCGAGCCCGTCACCGGCCCCGGCGAGACGACGACGCATTTCTCGGTGGTGGACCGTTGGGGCAACATGGTCTCGTACACCAACACCATCGAGTCCTCGCACGGCATCGGCGTCTTCGCCGGCTACACGCAAGACGACGGCGCGAAGAAGAGCCACGGCTTTCTGCTCAACAACGAGCTGACCGACTTCAACACCGCGCCCACCGTCAACCCGTTCACCGCCGGCGCCGGCTACAACGACGTGCAGCCGGCCAAGCGCCCGCGCAGCAGCATGACGCCGGCGATGATTTTCTCGGCCGACGGCGAACCGCTGATCGCCTACGGCTCGCCCGGCGGCGCGACGATCATCAACTCGGTGCTCAACGTCACGCTCAATCTGCTCGACCACAAGATGTCGCTGCAAGACGCGATCAATGCACCGCGCCTGTCTGTGACGAGCGCGACGAGCAATGTCACGGTGGAAGCGGCGTACCCGCAGGCCGCCGTCGATGGGCTGCGCGCCCTCGGCTATAGCGTCGGCACCGCCGAGATCGGCTCGGTGCAGGCGGTGGTGCTGGACCCGCGCAACGGCCGCCAGTTCGGCGCCGCGGATGCGCGGCGCGAGGGCACGGTGATCGGCCTGCCGCGGCCGTAGAACCCTCAGCGCGCCGTTGGCTCGTTGTCAGCGCTTTGTCCGCGGTCTCGGCTGCGGCAAGCGACGTCGCGTCGCGTCGAGAAAGAGTGACTTGTTCTCGACTCGGCGGCGGCTGTCGCGCTGCCCGCCCGGCCACGCGGCAGTGACCTGCCTAGACTACGCTGGATGAAGCTGTTGTACCGCCTTCCGTTGCCCCCGCACGCCTTGCGGCCGCGGCTTTTCACATGCCGATGCTCACGCAGTCCCAGCCGCTGACCCCGTACCGATCGACGACGGCGCCGGCCATGCGCGACCATAAACAACAAACCGCGGCAGGCGGCGTGCTGGCGCAGCTGCATTCCACGCTCGAAGGCGTCCTCGCCGCACGCGGCGGATTCGGCTCGGCAGCGCCGATGGGGTTGGCGCGCAAGGCCACCGACAGCAGCGACAAGTACCTCGTGCGCGACCGCCGCGGCCAGCCCGTGGCCATGCTCAGCCTGTCACCGCCCGACCGTCCGCAGGCCACCGACGCCGCCGCCCGCAGCACTTTCGAGGCGCAAGCCGCGCTCGGCGAGCGGCTGGGGCGCGTGGTGTTGATGCCGTGGCACACCGGCTGGGTCAACGGCTGCAGCTTCACCGTCGCGCCGTACCACCGCCCGTTGAGCGGTTTCAAGCCGCAGCGGGCCCTCGAGCGCCGGCAGCTGTGGCAGCGCGCCGGCCACTGGTTGCAGCAGACCCTGCGCCACTCGGTGCGCACGCCCGATGCGCAACAAATCCACAGCGAGTTCAAGGCCCCGCTGGCGGCGCTGGCGGACCTGGCCTCGTTGACACCGCAGATCCGCGAGCGCGCACGGCTCGAATGGCGCGCACTAGAAGCCGGCGACTGGCAGCCCCGCCTGGCGCTGGCGCACTACGACCTCTGGCAGGACAACTTCCTGTGGGCGCCCGACGACAACGAGTTCGGCTTCCTCGTCATCGACTGGGGTGGTGCCCGCGCCAGCGGCCATGCGGTCTATGACCTGTTGCGGCTGGCGTTGTCGAGTCCGGCCAGCGCCGATGCCACGCTGAAGCAACTGCGCGACCATTGTCGTGTTCTCGAATGCCCGCCCGAGCACGCCGCCGGCCATGCGCTGGCCGCCCTCGGCCACCTGGCCTTGAACCTGGGCGACTGGCCGCTGGATCGCCTGACGATCACGGCACAGCGCTGCTTCGATCTGCTCGGCACGCTCGAGCAACGCCACCGCGCGCGCCGGCGCGCGCCGGCGCCTTTCTTGCGCAAGTACGAGTGGGGCCTGGCCGAGCCCGCCGCCGCCGCGCTCGAGCGCCTGGACCTGGCCGACTACGACGCCTTGATGCAAGCCGACCTGGGCCCGCCGTTCAAGACCAAGCCCGGTCTGACCGTGCACCAACTCAAGAGCGCGCAGAGCGGACAAGCACTGTTCCTCAAACGCAGCACGCAAGCGAGGGACGAGCCGTTGTGGCGCCTGGCCGCCAGGCGATGGCTGCGCCGGCGGCCCCTGCACAGCGAGCCCTTCCATGTGCACCTGGCAGCGCAGATGCTGCGAGCCCACGGCTTCAATGCGATGCCGGTGCTGGCCTGGGGCGAACGACGCGCGCTCGGCTGGTTGCCCGACCAGGGCTTCATGCTGGCCGGCGGCATGGCGGGCGACAGCCTGGAGGACGTCTTCGCTGCCGGCACGGCGCCGGTTCGTCAGCGCGTGCTCTGCGTCGTCGGCCAGCTGATGGGCCGTCTGCACCGGCACGGCTTCGATGTCACGCTGCGCCTGCACGACCTGCTCGCGCCGGCGCGAGACTTCGAAGCCGCACGGTGGCGCGAGATCGACCCGGCAATGATCGATCTGGATTTCAAAGGCCGCTTGCTGCGCGCCACGGGCTTCGATCTGGACCGCGCGATCGGCGCCGCCGCGCACAGCGCCTACCTGTTGCTGCGCACCGGGCAGCGCCTCGACGACGGCGAAGCAGCGGCCTGCTGGCGTGCCTACCGGCAGCACCTGCGCAGCGCAGGCATCACATTGCCGCCCCGGCTGTCGGCGCGCCTGCGGCGGCAGGTGCAGATCGAGTTGGCGCAGCACCACAGCGACGCCCGCCTGGTGGCGCTGTTTCCGCAGACGCCGCGTCCGCGCGGTTGATCAGCGCGGCGCAGACGCCGCCGACGGCAGCAGCATCACCTCGGCTTTGCCGCCGACACCCGACGCAGTGCTGCTGGCGGCCGGCGCAGCGGTCGCGCGTGCTGCGCGCAAGGCATCGCGTTTCGGGTCGCCCGGCCGCAGGAGCAACAGCAGCACGATGGACGACGCCGTTGCCACGGCCAGCAACAGCACGAGCACGCGCCGCCGCAGCGGCAGTGGCGGGTACTCGTCAGGCGCTTCGTCCGCCACCGCTTTCAACCTCGCAGCTTGGCAAAGGCTGCGGCCATCGCGCTCGGCTGAGCGGGCTCGGCTGCGCGCTGCGAGGCTCGCGGCGCACGCTCGTCGCGGCCGGCGGGGCGGTGGCCGCCGCCGTGGCTTGCAGGCGCGGCACCCAACTTCATCGTCAACGCGATGCGCCCGCGCGCCAGATCGACTTCGATGACGCGCACGGTGACGATGTCGCCCGTCTTCACGACCTCGCGCGCGTCCTTGACGAAACGGTTGGCGAGCTGGCTCACATGCACCAGGCCGTCCTGGTGCACACCGAGATCGACGAAGGCGCCGAACTGGGCGACGTTGGTGACCGTGCCTTCGAGCAGCATGCCGGCCTTCAGATCCTTCAAGTCCTGCACGCCGTCGTTGAAGCGCGCCACCTTGAAGTCTGGTCGCGGGTCGCGCCCCGGTTTCTCCAGCTCGGCCAGGATGTCCTTCACGGTGATAGCGCCGAAGCGCTGGTCGGCAAAGGCTTCGGGCTGCAACGCGTTGAGCACATCGCTGCGGCCCATCAGCGTGTCGATGCGGGTGCCGGTGGCGGCGAGCATCTTGTGCACGACGGGGTAGGTCTCGGGGTGCACGCCGGAGGCGTCGAGCGGATCGTCGCCACCGCGGATGCGCAAGAAACCCGCCGCCTGCTCGAAGGTCTTGGCGCCGAGGCCCGGCACGTCGAGCAGTTGCGCGCGGCGCTTGAACGCGCCGTTGGCGTCGCGCCAGCGCACGATGGCACTGGCCACGCTCGCTGACAGCCCCGAGACGCGCATCAGCAGCGGCGCCGACGCGGTGTTCAAGTCCACACCGACCGCGTTGACGCAGTCTTCGACCACGGCGTTCAAGCTCTTCGCCAAACCATGTTGATCCACGTCGTGCTGGTATTGACCAACGCCGATGCTCTTCGCATCGATCTTCACCAGCTCGGCCAGCGGGTCCTGCACACGGCGCGCAATGCTGACCGCGCCGCGCAGGCTGACGTCGAGTTCCGGCAGCTCCTGACTGGCGACTTCGCTGGCCGAATAGACCGACGCGCCGGCTTCGCTGACGACCACCTTCAGCAGGTGATGCGCCGGCGCAGCAGCCTGAACGCGCTTGATCAGATCGGCCGCGAGCTGATCGGTCTCGCGGCTCGCCGTGCCGTTGCCGAGGGCGACGAGCGACACGCCATGCGCGGCGACGAGCTGGGCCAGCGTGTGCAGCGCACCGTCCCAATCGCGCCGGGGCTCGTGCGGAAACACCGTGGCCACCTCAAGCACGCGCCCGGTGTCGTGCACCACCGCCACCTTGACACCGGTGCGGATGCCGGGGTCCAGGCCCATCGTCACGCGCTTGCCGGCGGGTGCTGCGAGCAGCAGATCGCGCAGGTTGTCGGCGAAGACCTTGATCGCCGTGGCTTCGGCGGCTTCACGCAAGCGCGCGAACAGATCGCGCTCGAGGCTCAGCGACAGCTTGATCTTCCACGTCCAGGCGACGCATTTGCGAATCAGGTCGTCGGCCTTGCGGTTGGCGTGGCGCCAACCGAGATGGCTGGCGATGCGGCCCTCAGCCAAGCCCAACTCCGTTCGGGCTGAGCCTGTCGAAGCCCCACCGGCATCCGGCGTCTCCAGCCGCACATCGAGCACTTCGAGCGAGCGCCCGCGAAACACCGCCAGCGCGCGGTGCGACGGCACGCGCGCGATCGGCTCGCTGTAGTCGAAGTAGTCACGGAACTTGGAAACGTCGGGCACGTTCTCGTCTTTGCCTGCCGCGAGTTTTGATACGAACAGCGCTTCGCCCCACAGCCACTCGCGCAAGCCGCGCACGAGCGCTGCGTCTTCGGCCCAACGCTCGGCGAGCAGATCGCGCACACCGTCGAGCACCGCGCTCGCATCGGCAAAGCCGGCATCGGCATTGACGAACGCAAGCGCTTCAGCCAACGGATCGAGCGACCGATCGGCAAGCAGCTTGTCGGCCAGCGGCTCCAGCCCGGCCTCGCGGGCGATCGAGCCCTTGGTGCGGCGCTTGATCTTGAACGGCGCGTACAGGTCTTCGAGTTCCTGCTTCGTCGGTGCCGCAGCAAACGCGGCCGCCAGCTCGGCCGTCAACTTGCCCTGCTCGGCCACGCTCTTCATCACGGCAGTGCGCCGCTCCTCGAGCTCACGCAGGTACGTCAACCGCGCTTCGAGCTCGCGCAACTGCACGTCGTCCAAGCCGTCGGTGGCCTCCTTGCGGTAACGCGCGATGAACGGCACCGTCGCGCCGCCGTCGAGCAGCGATACGGCAGCATCGATCTGCGCCGGCCGGGCCTTCAGCTCGGCGGCGAGTTGGCGGGTGATCTTGCTTTGGACAGACGGTGAAGATTCCAAGGTGAGTGCGACCGCATCAAAATCGAAGGGCGCGAGTGTGTCACAGGCATCCCCATCAGCCCGGCGTC
>JANMHY010000871.1:0-4140 GCA_031375525.1 Burkholderiales bacterium | reverse complement strand
GGGGGGGGGGTGGGGGTGGGGGTCTGTGGTGGGGGCCCCCCCCCCCTACCCCCCCCCCAACCCCCCCCCGTTAAGGGGGGAGGGGGTGAGCGGCGCAGCCGCTTACAGCGGCAGCGTGGATCAGGATTGCGACATGCTCGTTCTCGGCGCCGGCCCCGGCGGCTACTCGGCCGCGTTCCGCGCCGCCGACCTCGGCATGAAGACGGTGCTCGTCGAACGCTACGCGACGCTCGGCGGTGTGTGTCTGAACGTCGGCTGCATTCCGAGCAAGGCATTGCTGCACGTGGCCGCGGTGATGGATGAAGCGAGCCACTTCGCCGATCTCGGCATCACCTTCGGTGCGCCCAAGATCGACATGGGCAAGCTGCTCGCACACAAGAACAAGGTTGTCGGCAAGTTGACAGGCGGCTTGGCCGCGATGGCCAAGATGCGCAAAGTGACGGTCGTGCAAGGCACGGGAGAGTTCGCCGACCCCAATCACTTGAAGGTGACAGGCGCCGATGGCAAACCGCAGACGATTCGCTTCAAGAACGCCATCATCGCCGCCGGCTCCGAAGCGGTGAAGCTGCCGTTCCTGCCGAAAGACGATCCGCGCATCGTCACCTCCACCGGCGCACTCGAACTCAGACAGAAGCCCGAGAAGATGCTCGTCATCGGCGGCGGCATCATCGGTCTCGAGATGGGCACGGTTTATTCCACGCTCGGCGCGCGCCTGGATGTCGTCGAGATGATGGACTCGCTGATGCTCGGCGCCGACCGTGACCTGGTGAAGGTCTGGCAAAAGATGAACGCCAAGCGCTTCGACAACATCATGCTGAAGACCAAGACCGTCGGCGGCGAAGCGAAGAAGGACGGCATCTACGTCAAGTTCGAAGGCGAGGGCGCGCCGAAAGAGCCGCTGCGCTACGACCTCGTGCTGCAAGCCGTCGGCCGCGTGCCCAACGGCAAACGCATCGGCGCCGACAAGGCCGGCGTCATCGTCAGCGAGCGCGGCTTCATTCCGGTGGACATTCAGATGCGCACCAACGTGCCGCACATCTTTGCCATCGGCGACATCGTCGGCCAGCCGATGCTCGCGCACAAGGCGGTGCACGAAGCGCATGTGGCGGCCGAAGTGGCGTCAGGCGATACGAAGGCTGCGTTCGATGCGCGCGTGATCCCGAGCGTGGCCTACACCGATCCGGAGATCGCGTGGGTCGGCATCACCGAGGATGAAGCGAAGACGAAGGGCATCAAGGTCAAGAAGGGCCTGTTCCCGTGGACCGCGTCAGGCCGCGCCATCGCCAACGGCCGCGACGAAGGCTTCACCAAGCTGCTGTTCGACGAAGAGACGCACCGCATCGTCGGCGGCGGCATCGTCGGCACGCACGCCGGCGACATGATCGGCGAGGTGGCGTTGGCCATCGAGATGGGCGCCGACGCGGTGGACATCGGCAAGACCATCCATCCGCATCCGACGCTCGGCGAGAGCATCGGCATGGCGGCAGAAGTGGCGCACGGCTCGTGCACGGACTTGCCGCCGCAGAAGAAGTAGGCGAGCCAGCGCAGTGAGCGTCGCCGAGTCGAGGTTCGAGCACCGCCTCGATGGCGGAACTGACCTTGCCAGCGCCGCTGCACTGCTTGCGAAGGGCGAGCGGGTTATCGCCCAGTTTGGCGCGGCCACGTACAACAGCAGAACTCTCGCCGAAGTCGATCGCTTGGCAAAACAGTTCGGAAGGTTGCTGAAAGTCAGATTCTTCGGTCACTACGGATCGCAGTTCGACTTCACTGTGCTTCGGCGCGTTCCGCACATTTCCAACTTGACCGTTGATTGCGACGAGGCGATCAACTTCGAAGTTCTTCAAGACTTGGAGTTCCTGCAGGCCGTGCACGTTGGGGTCTTCATTGGGGTCCCTGATGACTTGTTGTCCTACCGCTCTTTACATCGTGTCGAGAGCCTCGGCGTTGGGGGTGGGAGCTCAAATCGCCTCATGCTCGACTGTCTTGGCGCCTACACAAGGCTGGCCGACTTGACTGTCGCGGGGTACACGAAAGGCATTGAGGAACTGGCGGGCGCGAAGAAGCTGATGCGCCTCAGATTGACTGGCATCGGAAGCAAGCAGCGCCTGCACTTCGTCAACAAGCTCCCAGCTTTGCGCGAACTGTCGCTTTTGCTCGGCGGACGGCAAGACATCGACGAGGTTGTTTGCCCGACCGTTCAACGGTTGGAACTCATCCGCGTTCGCGGGCTTGCGCGTGTCAGGACCGAGAACTTTGTCGGTCTGGAGCACTTTGAAGTGCAAGACCAGCTTCAGCTGCGTGGCTTGACTTTCTCCGGTGCGAGCCGACGATTGCTTTCGTGTCGAGTCGTCAACTGCAAGACGCTGCATGTCATCGAAGGACTCAAGGCGCTCGAGATCCTGGAAAGCCTCCACGTTTACCTGACTGCGGTCGACTTTGACGAGCTCGTTCGGCAGGGGCTGCCAAGCAGCTTGAAGGTGCTCGCCTTTCATGATCGATCGCGTCGCGCAGACGCTGTCATCCAGAAGAAACTGGCTGACCTTGGGTTCACTGCGCCGCAGGTTGCGTAAGGGGCCGCGGGTTCCGGGCCGCTGAGCGCTCACGCCTCCATCAGCAACTCACCTGCGCGTCGCGCGTGACGAACAACATTCGTTCGGCGCGTGCAGTGCCCACGAGCATACGGTCCGACGGGTCACAATGCATGCCGCCGAGGTCTGCGGCCGACATCACATGCTCGACCAACAGCGGCAGGATGCGGAATCCTTGCCGTTCGATCAGCGCGGGCAGCGGTGCCGGCGGAACAATCAGCTTGCCAATGTAGGCCTTGATGAGCACCTCCCAAAGGCTGATCACGCTTACGGCCACGTCGCCGCGTTCGATCAGGCGGTACGCCTTGCGCGACAGTTTTTGCGGCTTGAGCAGCCACTAAAACAGCACATGCGTGTCGAGCAGCAGCTTACTCATAGGGTGCGGCGGGTCGTCGTCGCGCGCTTTGTTCGGGTCTTGCTGGTTGGCACGGCCACCTCCTCTCGGCGTTTCGGTCTTACGCCGGCGTCGATCGGGCGCGCCATGCTTTCGAGCCACTGCCGCGCCATTTCGGCTTCGACTTCGGGAGAGAAGGCGTGATCCAGTTCCTCCTCGGTCATCAGCCCTTCCCATGCGCCGGCCACTCGCTTGCCTGGTGTCTCGGCCTTGACGAGCTTGACCACCGGCTTCCCGCGGTTGGCAATCACGACTTCTTCGCCGCGCAGCACGGCTTCGACCAGCTTGGACAACTGGGTCTTGGCTTCGAGCATGTTGACTTGCATGGCGCGCTCCCTGGGCTTGCGCCATTCTAGACAAGCTGACCAAGTTGGCCAGCTTGGCCTCGGCTACGGCGTCTTGCGAATGATCTTCGGCTTGGCGGGTGGCTTCACCGGCACGGGGGCCGATGCGGCAGAAGCCGGCGCAGACGCTGTACTCGCCGGCACAGCAGCGACCGGCGGCGCGGCTTGCACCAACTGCGCTGCGCGTTTGTCGAGTTCACCGCGAGCGGCCAGGGCGAGCGGCTCGTAAGTCAGCGCCGGGCAGCGCGACGGCACATCCTCGCCGGCAGCGAAGTTCTTGACTTCGAGCCCGCCCGCATCCATGCGCACGAGGCCGAGCTGCGTCGTCAAGCGCTGACTCCACGCCAGCGTGCGCGCCTGCGCGATCAGCAAGTCGTACTCCGCATTCGCATACGCCCGCTTGGCCGTGAACAGCTCGTTCTCCGCATTCAGCAAGTCGAGCAGACTGCGCTGGCCGATGTCGAACTGCTGGCGGTAGGCATCACGCGCCTTCTCGATCGCCAGCACATTGCGGTCCAGCGCTTCCAACGTCTGCTGGTACTTCTGCGTGTCGTTGAACGCGATCGCCGCCTGCTGACGCGTGTCGCGGCAGGTCTTGTCGCGGATGTCGCTGGCCTGATTGACCGTATCGACCGCTTGGCGCACCCGCGCCTGATCGCTGCCGCCGTTATACAGATTCCAGTTCAGCACCACCTCGGCGCTGGTGTCGCGCTTCTGGTCCGGCACGCCGTCGAAGTTGCGGCCGGTGCCGGTGCGCAGGCGCGCCTCGACGCGCGGCTGCCACATCTGGCCCTCGCGGCCCTTGGTCGTCGAG
>JANMHY010000357.1:0-3749 GCA_031375525.1 Burkholderiales bacterium | reverse complement strand
TCACCGCTGTGGCGCAGTGGACGCATCGTTAGCCCAGACACCTACATACTAACCCCTCTGCTTCAACCCTGCGCCATCTGCGCCTCTGCGGTGAGGGAGGTTCTTCGATGGATCAGTTCCTGATCAACGTGCTCAACGGCGTCAGCGCCGGGCTGCTGCTGTTCATGCTCAGCTCCGGCCTGACGCTGATCCTCAGCATGATGGGTGTGCTGAACTTCGCGCACGCCAGCTTCTACATGGTCGGCGCCTACATCGGCTACACGCTGTCGGGCTTCATCGGCTTCTGGCCGGCGCTGGTGCTCGCGCCGCTGGCGGTAGGCCTGTTGGGCGCCGGCTTCGAGCGCACTGCGCTGCGCAAAGTGCACAAGTTCGGCCATGTGCCCGAGCTGCTGGTGACCTTCGGCATGTCCTACGTCATCCTCGAAATCGTCAAGCTGATCTGGGGCTTGTCGTCGGTGTCGTTCCAGCCGCCGCCGTTGCTGCAAGGTCCGGCCTTCACGCTGATCCATGTCGGCGAGAGCTGGAGCTTCGCCTGGGGCGCCGCCGATGCGGCGCGCTGCAGCGCCACCGTCGGCGGCGTCGCGGCGAGTTGCTCGACCTTTCCGGCGACGCGCTTTTTCATGATGCTGGTTGCCGTGGCGATGCTGCTGATGCTGTGGCTGCTGCTGACGCGCACGCGCATCGGCCTCGTCATCCAGGCCGCGCTGACGCACCCGGAGATGGCCGAATCGCTCGGCCACAACGTGCCGCGTGTCTTCATGCTCGTCTTCGGCAGCGGCTGCGCGTTGGCCGGCCTGGCCGGCGTGGTCGGCGGCATGACCTTCGTCACCGAGCCGTCGATGGCGGCGATCGTCGGCTCGATCATCTTCGTCGTCGTCGTCGTCGGCGGCCTCGGCTCGCTGGCCGGTGCCTTCGTCGGCTCGCTGGTCATCGGCCTCTTGCAAACGCTGCCGCTGACGGTGGACAAGTCCTTCGTGCACCTGGCTGCGAACTGGGGCTGGACCATCGCGCCGGGTGACGCGCTGTACTCGATCGCCAAGATCACGCTGGCGCAGGCCGCGCCGATCCTGCCGTACCTGCTGCTGGTGCTGATCCTGATCTTCCGGCCGAAGGGCCTGCTCGGCACGCGGGAAGGCTGATGACCAAACAGGTCTATCACTTCAAACCGCTGAACGTCGGCCGCTGGCTGGTCTGGGGCCTGTTCGCGCTGGCGCTGGCGGTGGCGCCGCTGCTGTGGACGAGCGGCCTCGGGCAGACGATGCTGTCGCAGATCGGCATCGCCATCATCGCCTGCCTGGCCTACAACGTGCTGCTCGGCCAGGGCGGCATGCTGAGTTTCGGCCACGCGGTGTACAGCGGCCTCGGCGCGTTTCTGGCGATCCACACGCTCAATGCCGTCAGCGCTGGCAAGCTCGCGATTCCCGTCAGCCTGGTGCCGCTGGCCGGCGGCTTGGCCGGGCTGTTCTTCGCCGCACTGCTCGGCTACGTGACGACGCGCAAGTCCGGCACCACCTTCGCCATGATCACGCTCGGCCTCGGCGAGCTGGTGTGGTCGATGTCGCTGATGGTCCCCGAGTTCTTCGGCGGCGAAGGCGGCATCAGCGGCAACCGCGTTGTCGGCAAGGCAGTCGCGGGCATCAGCTTCGGCCCGCAGATCCAGATGTACTACTTGATCGCGATCTACTGCTTCATCTCCACCGTGGCGCTGTTCGCCTTCACGCGCACGCCGCTCGGCCGCATGCTCAATGCCGTACGCGACAACCCGGAGCGCGTCGAGTTCATCGGCTACAGCACGCAGCATGTGCGCTACCTGGCCTTCATGGTCTCGGGCTTCTTCGCCGGCATCGCCGGCGGGCTGGGCGCGTTGAACCTCGAGATCGTCACCGCCGAAGTGGTCGGCGCTGCGCGCTCGGGTGCGTATCTGTTGTTCGTCTTTCTCGGCGGCGCGACGTTCTTCTTCGGCCCGATCATCGGCGCGGTGCTGCTGGTGCTGGCGCAAATACTGTCCGAGTTCACCAAGGCCTGGGTGCTCTACTTGGGTCTCGTCTTTTTGTTCATGGTCATGTATGCGCCCGGCGGCGTGGCCAGCCTGATCATGATGAACCTGCGTCTGGCCGCGTTCGGCAAGCTGCGCGGACTGTGGACCTCCTACCTCGCGCTGGCCGCCACCGCCTTCGTGATGCTGGCCGGCGCCGGCGCGATGATCGAGATGCTCTACCACCTTCAGCAGAGCACCGCGCTCGGGCCGGAGTTGCAGTTCCTCGGCGTGTCGCTGAACGCGCAGCGCGCCGAGAGCTGGTTCGGCGCGGCGATGGTGCTGGCCTGCGGCGTCGCGCTGTTCGAGCTGACGCGGCGCCACTTCGTCGCCGACTGGGAGCGCATCCAGGAAGAGATCGAGAAAGAGCTCAAGCGCCGCGAGGCTCTCATATGACGTCGCTCGCAGTCGAACTGAAGGACGTGCGCAAGAGCTTCGGCAAGACCGAGATCATCCGAGGCACGAGTCTGGCGGTACAGCCGGGCGAGCGCGTCGCCATCATCGGCCCCAACGGTGCCGGCAAGAGCACGCTGTTCAACCTCATCTCGGGCCGACTGTCGCCCACCAGCGGCGACATCAACGTCAACGGGCAGCGCGTCAACGGCATGACGCCGTACCAAGTCAACCGCATGGGGCTGTCGCGCAGCTTCCAGGTCAGCAACCTGTTCACGCGGCTGTCCGTGTTCGAGAACCTGCGCTGCGCGGTGCTGTGGAGCCTGGGCCACCGCTACGCGTTCTGGAAGTTTCTGGCCGACCTCGACGATGCCAACGAGCGCGCCGAGCAGGTGCTGGCGATGATCAAGCTCGACCGCCGCCGCGACGCGTTGGCGATGAACCTGACGTACGCCGAGCAGCGCGCGCTCGAGATCGGCATCACGATCGCCGGCGGCGCCGGTGTCATCCTGCTCGACGAGCCGACGGCCGGCATGAGCAAGAGCGAGACCCAGCGCTTCGTCGGCTTGATCCGCGACGTGACCGCCGGCAAGACGCTGCTCACCGTCGAGCACGACATGGGCGTGGTCTTCGGCCTGGCCGACAAGATCGCCGTGCTGGTCTATGGCGAGGTCATCGCCTTCGACACGCCGGACGCGGTGCGCGCCAACCCGCGCGTGCAGGAGGCCTACCTCGGCTCGGTGCTGGCCGACCAGCAGGCCGCCGCTGCAGGGCACTGAAGTGTTGAAGCTCACCAACGTCCACGCCTACTACGGCAAAAGCCACGTCTTGCATGGCGTCAACTTCCACGTCGGCGCCGGCGAGATCGTGGCGCTGCTCGGCCGCAACGGCTCGGGCCGCAGCACCACGGTCAAGACGATCATGGGCTTGGTCGATGGCACCGGCAGCGTCAGGTGGCGCGATGAAGAGCTGCTCGGCAAGAAGGCCTTCGAGATCGCGCATGCCGGCATCGGCTACGTGCCCGAGAACCGCGACATCTTTCCGAAGCTGACGGTGCATCAGAACCTGATGCTCGGCATGAAGAAGGCGAACCGTGCCGGGCGCTGGAGCTTCGACGACATGTACACGATGTTCCCGCGCTTGAAAGAGCGCCAGCACACCGAGGCCGGCGTGCTCTCCGGCGGCGAGCAGCAGATGCTCACACTCTGCCGCACGCTGATGGGCGACCCGGAGCTGATCATGATCGACGAGCCGACCGAAGGCCTGGCGCCGAAGATCGTCGAACTGGTCGCCGGCTACCTCCGTGAGTTGAAGCGCCGCG
>JANMHY010000753.1:0-1989 GCA_031375525.1 Burkholderiales bacterium | reverse complement strand
CGACGCCGAGGGCAACCTGAAGATCACCGGCCGCGTCAAGGACCTTTTCAAGACGAGCAAGGGCAAGTACGTCGCGCCGGCGCCGATCGAAGACCGGCTGGTGATGAACGATCTGGTCGAAGCCTGCGCCGTCACCGGCGCCAACCTCGGCCAGCCGCTGGGCATCGTCATGCTCAATCTCGACGGCATCGCCAAGGCCAAGAGCGCCGACGGCCGCAAGGACATCGAGACCTCGCTGTCGGCGCACCTGGCGACGATCAACGGCAAGCTCGACCCGCATGAGCAGATGGACTGCCTGGTCGTCGTCACCGAGCCGTGGAGCGTCGACAACGGCTTCATCACGCCGACCTTCAAGGTCAAGCGCAACCGCATCGAAGAGGTCTACGGTCCGAACTACGAGAAGTGGGTCGGCGCGCGCAAGAAGGTGATTTGGCAGAGCGCGTGACGCCCGATGGCCATTGACTGGGGGTTGCTCGAGTACGCGCCGGCGCTGATCGGCGGCGCGCTGATTGGCTTGGCGTCTGCCCTGCTGATCCTCGGCGCCGGGCGTGTGGCCGGCATCGCCGGCATCGTCGGCGGCGCGCTGCAAAGCGTCGTCCTCGGCCGCTCGCCGGGGCGCGATGCGATCCGCTGGGCCTTCATCGGCGGGCTGCTGATCGCGCCCTGGGTGTGGCGCTGGTTCGCGCCGCTGCCACCGGCGACGAGCCGCGCCGGGCCGGTGCTGTTGATCGCGGCCGGCCTCATCGTCGGCATCGGCGTGCGCATGGGCAACGGCTGCACCAGCGGCCACGGTGTGTGCGGCCTGTCGCGCCTGTCGCTGCGCTCGCTGGTCAACGTGCTCGCCTTCATGGGCGCGGGCGTCGTCACCGTGTTCGTGCTGCGGCATGGGGTCGGGGGCTGAACGATGGGCGCCGTGATCGCGTTGCTCGCCGGCCTGGTCTTCGGCATCGGCCTGCTAGTGAGCGGCATGACCGACCCGGCCAAGGTGCAAGGCTTTCTCGATTTGTTCGGACGCTGGGACCCGAGCCTGGCCTTCGTCATGGGCGGCGCGATCGTGGTCGCGATCGGCGCGTTCACGCTCGCCAGGCGACGCGCGGCCGCGGGGCGCAAGAGCTGGAGCGGCGAGCCGATCGAGCTGCCAGCGTCGAACACGATCGACGCGCGCTTGATCGGCGGCGGCGTGTTGTTCGGCATCGGCTGGGGCCTCGCCGGTTTTTGCCCTGGCCCGGCGCTGGTCGCGCTGTCCAGCGGCTTCGGGCCTGCGCTGTGGTTCGTACCGGCGATGCTCGTTGGCATGGCCTTGCACGACGCCATCGCGCGGCGGCGCAGGGCGTGACTCACCGGCTGCGTGCGGCGCCGCTGATCGCCGCCAGCCTCCTCTCGGGCTGCGCTGCGCTGGCACCCCCGGTGTCCGCGCCGGTGCCGTCGCGCGCACCGACGCAGGCTGAGAAAAACGAAGTGCGGCGCCTGCATGCCGCGCCGTACATCGTCTGCATGCAGACCGAGGCTCGCAAGCTGAGTGGCAGCGGCGTTGCCGGCGCAGCCGCCGTCGATGCGGGCGAGCTGAAGTGCGGCCTCCACATCCAGGAACTGCGGCGCTACGGTGCAGCCAAAGACTACGACGCGCTGCGCTGGAGCGACTACATCGAAGAAGTCGAGCGCGACGGGCGCGCGGCGGCCACGACAACCGGCGGCAACACACGCCAGCGCGAGTGACGTGCACACTGCGCGCCGCTGCCCCCCACTTCAGGAGATCAACGCATGGGCTGGTTCTCGAAGAAAGACGACGGCTTTTTCCTCGCCACCATCGTGCCGAGCACAAGCGACGGCGGGCCGCGCATCGAGAAATACCTCGGTGTTGTCAACGGCGAAGCCATCATCGGCGCCAACATCTTTCGTGACCTGTTTTCATCGGTGCGCGACGTGGTTGGCGGCCGCGCCGGCGGCTACGAGCGTGCGCTGTCCGGCGCGCGTGATGCGGCGCTCGAC
>JANMHY010000746.1:0-3660 GCA_031375525.1 Burkholderiales bacterium | reverse complement strand
GCGGCCTTCGTTTGCTCGGGCTCCTTGAAGTAGCCGAGCATCAGGCCGCCGCTCTTCATCTGGATCTCGCCGTTGGCGGGGTCGAGCCGGCACTGGATGCCGTCGTACGGCAGGCCCACCGTGCCGGGGCGCTGCTTGCCGGGCATCGTGGCATGCGAGACACCGCAGTTTTCGGTCATGCCATAAACCTCGACCAGATCCAAGCCGAGCTTGTTGTACCAGCGCAGCAGGTCGGGCGGCATCGGCGCCGCACCGCCGGCCGCGAAGGTGCACTTGTTCAGGCCCAGCGCCGTCAGCACTTTCTTGCGCACCAGGCCGCCGATGATCGGGATGCTCAGCAGGCGGTTCAACTTGGCCGGCGGCATCTTGTGGTTGATGCCCTGCTGGAACTTGACCCACAGCCGCGGCACCGAGAAGAACACCGTCGGCAACGCGCGCTGCAAGTCGAACGTGAAGCTGTCGAGCGATTCAGCGAAGAAGACCTGCATGCCGGTGGCCATCAGCCCATGCTCGACCAGCGTGCGCTCGGCAATGTGCGACAGCGGCAGGTAGGAGAGCATGCGGCCCTGGCTGTCCAGGCTGATGCGCTTCAGGCCCGAGGTCACGCTCCAGGCGAACGTGCCGAAGCTGTGCATCACGCCTTTGGGCATGCCGGTCGTGCCCGAGGTGTACATGATCGTGCTCATCTCGTCGGCCGGGCGCACGGGGCTGTCGGCCAGCGGCGCGTGCGTTTTGATCAGGTCGTCCCAGGCCGGCGCGCCGGGCACGGCATTGGCCGGCGCGAGCGGGTGCGTGATGCACTGCAGGCCCTTGGGCACGCCGACCTTCATGCCGTCCCAGCCGTCCAACTTGCCGACGAAGAGCAGCTTAGCCTCGCTATGTTCAAGGATCTGGCGGATCGTCTCCGACGCCAGCGTCGGGTACAGCGGCACCGAGACATGGCCGGCCATCCAGATCGCCCAGTCGGTCATCAGCCAATGCGCGGTGTTCTTCGAGATCAGCGCGATGTGGCTCTTCGGCGGCAGCGGCAGGCTCTTCAGGTGCGCGGCCATGCGCCGCGTCTCTTCCATCGCCTGCTTCCAGGTCCACGTGCGGACCTGCCCGCCGCCCTTGGCGGCGCCGTCGTACGGCTGCGTGAACAGCAGCTTGTCGGGCGAGGTCTTTTCCCAGTGGTACAGGCGCTGCAGCGCCAGGGCTTGTGGCTCGACTTGGCTCATGGGTTTGTCTCCAGCAAGGGATGATTGGTATGGCGCGCAGCGTAGCGCGTCACTGCACCGCCGAGGCAGCGGGCTTTCCCAAGCCTCGATTGGAGCGGCGCCTCTACGCCAAACCCGGATTGCCGAGCATGCCGATCAGCCGCGGCGTGTTGACCGCGCGCGGCGCGACCACCTTCTGCGCCTTCAGCCACGGCTCGACGAGCTCCCACACCGGCTTCAGGCCCATCGTGCGCGCGCCCTCGGCGACGGGAGCCCAGCCGGCCACCTTGTAGAGCTTGTCGGCGTCGAGCGGCTGGCCTTTCAAGCGCAGGTCGCTGATGCGCGAGCCTATCGTCGCGCCGGGCTCGATGGCATACGTGAGGCCACCGACGCGCACCATGTCGCCGCCCTGCTGGTAGTACGGGTCCGGGTTGAAGAGGTTGTCGGCCACGTCTTCGAGGATCGTCTTGATCTGCGCGCCACTGATGTCGTTCAGCGTCGCGTACGAATACGTCGTCGCGGTCTGGTCCATCAGGTGCTCGCGTGTGATCGGCGTGCCGGGCAACAGGCTCGTGCCCCAGCGAAAACCGGGTGAAAACGCGATCGGCGCGTTTTGTGTCGCCATCAGCGCGTCGAGCAGCAACTGGTCCCAACTGCCGTTGAAGTTGCCGCGGCGGTACAGCGTGCCGTCGGTGGTGGCCAGCACTTCGCGCAACTGCGCTTCGTGCGGCGCGCGCACGCGGGCGATCAGCGCGCTCATCTCGCGGTCGGCCGGCAGCAGTTGCGAGAACACCGGCTGCAGCGTGTAGCGGAAGTCGGCGACGCGCGTGCCCTTGATCTGCAAATCGAGCACGCCCAAGAACTTGCCGTTGCTGCCGGCGTTGCTGACGATGGTCTGCCACGGCCCCTTCTTCACCACCACCGGCGTCGGCACACCGTCGTGCGTGTGGCCGCCCAAGATGGCGTCGATGCCCGAGACGCGTGTCGCCAGCTTCAAGTCGACGTCCATGCCGTTGTGCGACAGCAGCACCACCGCATGCGCGCCCTTGGCCCGCGCCGCCTCCACCGTCTTCTGCAACTCTTCTTCGCGGATGCCGAAGCTCCACGCCGGCGTGAAGTAGCGCGGGTTGGCGATCGGCGTGTACGGAAAGGCCTGGCCGATCACCGCCACCGGGTGGCCGTTGATCGTGCGCATGACGTAGGGCTTGAAGACCTCGTCGTTGAAGTCGGTGGTGCGCACGTTCTGCGCCAGGAACTCGATGCCGGCCGGCTTGAAGTCCTTCTCCACCACCTCCTGCACCCGCTCGGCGCCGAGCGTGAACTCCCAGTGCCCGGTCATCAGGTTGACGCCGAGCAGCTTGGCCGCGTCGACCATGTCCTGGCCGCGCGTCCACAGCGCCGTTGCCGAGCCCTGCCAGGTGTCACCGCCGTCGAGCAGCAGCGCGCCGGGGCGCGAGGCCTTCATGCGCTTGACCAGCGTGGCCAGGTGCGCAAAGCCGCCGACCTTGCCGTAGCGCTTGGCGGCGCGCTCGAAATCGAGCGCGGTGAACGCATAGGCCTCGGGCGAGCCGGCAGTCAGGCGCGCGTCCCGGAGCAGCGCGTTGCCCACCAGGTGCGGCAGCTTGCCGCGCTGGTTGCCGATGCCGAGGTTGACGCTCGGCTCGCGGAAATACGTCGGCAGCAACTGCGCATGGCAGTCGGTCATGTGCAGCAGGCTGACGCTGTCGCTGCGCGTGAAGGCCAGCGGCAGGTCGTACGGCGACGCGGCCCGCGCGTGGCCGCTGCGGCCGAGCGCAAAGCCGGCGGCGGCCGCCGCACCGAGCACGTTGAAAAACTCGCGCTTGTTCACGCTGCCCGTCTCCTGGGTTGATTGGGCGCGACTCTAACCGCCGCGAATGAAGGCGTCGTAAGCGGTCTTGGCGATCAGCAGCGCGACGACGACGATGAAGACGTTGCGCACGAATCCTGCCCCATGCTTCAACGCCAGCCGCGTGCCGGCCAGGCTGCCGGCGATGTTGGCCGCGGCGATCACCAGCGCCAGGTGCCACCAGACATGGCCCTTCCACGCAAACAGCACGAGGGCGGCGGCGTTGGTGGCGGTGTTGAGCATCTTGGCACTCGCACTCGCATGCAAAAAGTCGTAGCCGAGCGCGCGCACGAACAAGAAGACGAAGAAGCTGCCGGTGCCGGGGCCGAAGAAGCCGTCGTAGAAACCGACCCCCGCACCGATCGCCGACGCCAGCACCGCTTCTCGCGCGCCCTCAAAACGCGGTGTGTGATGGCGGCCGAGCTCCTTGCGCAGCAGCGTGTAGATCAGGACCGCGCCGAGGACGAAGGGCAGCGCGCGCTTCAAGCCGTCGGCGCTCGCCTGCGTCACCGCCCAGGCGCCGGCAAAGCTGCCGGCCAGCGCCGCGGCCACCGCCGGCAACAGCGACGCCCAGCGCAGTTGCACGCGCTTGGCGAA
>JANMHY010000706.1:0-1856 GCA_031375525.1 Burkholderiales bacterium | reverse complement strand
CTTCGAGTCGATCTCGATCTTGATCTTGGCCGCGGCTTCGTCGATCAGGTCGATCGCCTTGTCGGGCAGGAAACGGTCGGTGATGTAGCGGTGGCTGAGTTCGGCCGCAGCAACGATCGCCGGGTCGGTGATCTCGACGCCGTGGTGCACTTCATACTTCTCCTGCAAGCCGCGCAGGATCGCGATCGTCGCCTCCACCGTCGGCTCGCCGACCAGCACCTTCTGAAAACGCCGCTCCAACGCGGCGTCTTTCTCGACGTACTTGCGGTATTCGTTGAGCGTGGTCGCGCCAATGCAGTGCAGCTCGCCACGCGCCAGCGCCGGCTTCAACATGTTGCCGGCGTCGATCGCGCCTTCGGCCTTGCCGGCGCCTACCATCGTGTGCAACTCGTCGATGAACAAAATGATGCGGCCCTCGTCGGCGGCGACTTCCTTCAGCACCGCCTTCAGCCGTTCTTCGAACTCGCCGCGGAACTTCGCGCCGGCGAGCAAGCCCGCCATGTCGAGCGACAACACGCGCTTGTCCTTCAGCGTCTCAGGCACTTCGCCTTCGACGATGCGTTGCGCCAGGCCTTCGACGATCGCCGTCTTGCCGACCCCCGGCTCGCCGATCAGCACCGGGTTGTTCTTCGTGCGCCGTTGCAGCACTTGAATCGCGCGGCGGATTTCGTCGTCGCGGCCGATCACCGGATCGAGCTTGCCGGCGCGCGCGCGCTCGGTCAGATCGAGCGTGTATTTCTTCAGCGCCTCGCGCTGGCCTTCGGACTCGGCCGAGTCGACGCTGGCGCCGCCGCGCACGGCGACGATCGCGCCTTCGAGCGCCTTCCTCGTCAGGCCGTGTCCGCGCGCGATGCCGCCGAGGTCAGTCTTGGCATCGGCCAGCGCGAGCAGGAACATCTCGCTGGCGATGAACTGGTCGCCGCGCTTGCCGGCTTCCTTTTCCGCAGCTTGCAGCAGCGCGACGAGGTCGCGCCCGGGCTGCACCACCTGGCCCTGGCCTTGCACTTGCGGCAGGCCGGCCACGGCGGTGTCGAGCGCGGTCTTCAGCGCCGCGGTGTTGGCGCCTGCGCGGTCGAGCAGCGCCTTCGGGCCATCGGGCTGCACCAGCATCGCCGCCAGCAGATGCGCCGGCTCGATGTACGGGTTGTCGCGCGCCACGGCCAGGCTCTGCGCCTCGGCGAGGGCTTGCTGAAAAGCGGTCGTCAGTTTGTCGATGCGCATGGGAACCTCGAGCTGGATTCAACTCACTTTGACGTGGGGCACATCGTCGCCATTTCAAGCATCGCGGGCTTGCTGCAAATCAACCGCCAGGTCGGCCTTGCGCACTTTGCCCAGCGCAGTCTTCGGCAGCGCATCGAGCACGACGATGCGCTGCGGGTGCTTGAAGCGGGCCAGCGTGGCGGCGAACGCCGCTTGCAATCGTTCGATATCGATATCGCAGCCCGCTCGCGGCACCACGGCCAGCACCGCGACCTCGCCCCAGCGCTCGTCGGGCAGCCCGACGACGGCCGCCTCGGCCACCGCGGCGTCGGCGAGCGCGATGTGCTCGATCTCCGCCGGGTGGATGTTCTCGCCGCCGGAGATGATCAGCTCCCTGACACGGCCGACGATCTCGTAGAAGCCGTCGCCATCGACACGTGCCAGGTCGCCGGTGCGAAACCAGCCGCCGGCAAATGCGTCGTCGTTGGGCCGCCGGTGGTAGCCGCGGGCGAGGCTCGGTGCCCTGACCTGCACTTCGTCAGCGACCAGACGCACCTGCACATCCAACGCCGGCTTGCCGACCGAGCCTGCATGCGCCATCGCTTCATCGGGCCGCAGCACCAGCGTCACCGGCCCGGTTTCGGTGGCGCCATAAA
>JANMHY010000340.1:0-8335 GCA_031375525.1 Burkholderiales bacterium | reverse complement strand
TTGCCACCACGGAACAGCGCCGTCATGAAGAACACGCGGCGGCGCAACAGCATCGACAGCCGCAACGGGCCCAGGCCGAACGGTGCGTTATGGCCGAGGAACGGCAGAGGCATCACATCGCCTTGCTGCTCCTTGCCGTCTTGCCCCTCGTGGAGAACGCGGTCGCCGAGCATGCCGACCAGGCCACCACCGTCGAGCCAATCGCGGATCACCAACGTCGTGCCGGGGTGGCCGATGGTGATGATCTTCAGCGTGTTGGCGGGCGCGACGGCGCTCAGCACACGCTGGATGTTCTGCGCGTTGGCCGGGTACATCACCATTGCGATGCGCCGGTTGGCATGCTGCTCGCCGACGGCTTGCAGCGCTTCGAAGCTGCCCAGGTGCGCGCCGAGCATCACTGCGCCACGGCCCTGCGCCAGCGCTTCGTCGAGCAGCGCGCCGCCGCTGTGCCGCAGGTCGAACTGGGCGACGTCGCCGCGCGCGAAGTACAGGCGGTCGAGCACCATCGACGCAAACGTGTGCACATGGCGATAGCCGTCGGCCCAGCCCGGCTCGCGGCCGAGCGCGCGGCGCAGGTAGCGGATCGAGTTGCGGCGCGCCGCCGGCGAGAACAGCACGAAGTAGGCCGTGATCGGGTGCAGCACCAGCCGCGCGACGCGGCGGCCGAGCGTGCTCGCCAGCCAGGCCATGAAGCGCAGCAGCCAGACGCTGCCGCGCTCTTCGCGCTCGGCCCACGCGGCTTTGGGAATGGGGCGCTCGGCCATCGTTGTTGTTGTTGTCTTCATTTCAGCGGCGAGAGTTGACCACGCGCGACCGGCGTGTTGTCGCGTGTCAGCTCGAACCGCAGACCGTTACCCTGTGCCGTGACGGCCAGCGCCAGCGTGTCGCCGGGCAACACCGGCGCGAGGAACTTGGCCTGATCGATCTGCGCCGGCGTGCCCAGGCGCGATTGCAGCGCCTCCATCACCATCGACAGCAGGACGACGCCGGGCAACACCGGCTGGCCGGGGAAGTGGCCGGCGAAGCTCGGGTGATCGTGCGGCACGTGCAGCGTCGTCGGCGCTGTGGTGTCCGCCAACGCCGTCAACGCGAACTCGCGCAGCGCGCGCAGCGTCAGCTTGCCGGTGGCTTCGCGCGGCAAGGCGTTGACGTGCACCACGCGCCGCGGCACGAAAGCCGGTTCGAGGTGCGCACGCAGCGCCTGCGTGATCTGCGCGGCCGTCAGCGCGGGCGCGACGACGAACGCCACCGGCCGCACGACAGCGCCCGGCACCTCGTCGGGCAACCAGAACGCGCCGTCCTCGACGCCGTCGATGCGGTTCAGGTGAAAGTTCAGATGCGCCAGCGAGCTGCGCTTGCCGGCGACGTGGATCAGGTCGTTGGCGCGGCCGAGCAGACCGAACTCGCGCTCGCTGTGCAGCGCGAGGATGTCGGCCAGCGGCGTCGGCTCGAAGACATGGCCGCCGTGGGCGATGAAGGTCTCACCGTCATCGCATTGCGTGATGCGCACCTCGCCGAGCGTCGTCCAGGTCTGGCCCTGCGTCGTGCGCCGCGACGCCAACTGGCCGGCTTCGGTGCAGCCGTAAATCTCGATCAGCGGCCCGCCCATCTTCTGCTCGGCCAGCGCGGCGAGCTGCGGCGTCAGCGGCGCGGTCGCGCACAGCAGCAGATCGACGGCTGGCAACTCGACGCCCGACAGCAGCAGCGTCTTCAGATGAAACGGCGTCGTCACGAGCGCCCGCGGGCGCGGCACGCTGTGCAAGGCTTGCGCCACATCGGCCGGGTAGAACGGCCGGCCGGCGTCGAACGCCGCGCCGCCGAGCAGCGACAGCATCACCGTCGACTCGAAACCGTAGCTGTGCTGGGCCGGCACGGTGGCGACGATGTTCATGCCGCGCAGTGACGGCCGCGCCGTCATCTCGGCCAAGCGCTGCGCTTCGGAGCCGATGTTGACCGTCAGCGCGCGCCAGCTCTTGGCATGCGGTTGCGGCGCGCCGGTGGAGCCGCTGGTCAGCAGGCACACGGCGGTGCGCTCGCTGTCGATCGTCGGCACGGTGGACGCGGTGCCAGGTGCGACAGGCCGCGCCCGCAAGTCGATGCGCGGCAAGTCCACCGGCTCATCGTCATCGACCATCGCATACGACGCGCCAACGCCCGCCGGCAACTGCTGCAAGGTGGCGGCCATCGCGTTCGGTGGCAGCAAGCTGACGTGGCCGCGCAGCGCCGCTGCGGCCAACGCGAGCGCGAAGTGATAGCGGTCCTGGCACAGGTTCACCGCTTGGCCGCGCGCCGGCAACTGCTCGGCGAGCGCGGCTGCGTCGGCCAGGAATTGCGCCGCGCTGACGGCCAAGCCATCGCGCCACGCCAGCGGCTGCGCAAGATCACGCGGCGCGAGCAGGGGCAGCTGGGCAGCGCTCATCAGGCAACCTCCGTGCTTCGCACTGCGGTCAATTCGCCTTTCGGGCGGCCGGGCAGGCTCATGTCGGATGTTTCTGGTACGCGTCCCAAGCGGCACGCAGGCTCACCGGCTCGAAGTGCGGATGTCTAAGGTACCGATAGAAATGTTCTGCGACGAAAAAGCCCAGCGCCGCCGCCGGCGTGATCAGGTTGCAGAAGAGCGACCACCAGGACCACGGCGCCAATGCATACACCGCCAGCGAGACAACAACCATGCCGATGAAATAAACCACCCACGCCAACGTCAGCCGCCGCGCATAGGCGCGCATCTCGGCGGTGAAGACGCGGTGCACCTTCTCGCCCATGGCGACGATCAGCGGCTTGGCGCCGGCGCGCAGCGTGACGCCGAAGGTGAACGCGAGGGCGAGATGGATGCCGGCGTGTTGCAGCACATAGAGCCGGTTCACATCATCGACACCGCCGCGCGCCACCACGCCGACCAGCACCACCAACGCCACCGCGCAGCCGAGCAGCAGCCGCGGCTGCCGTGTGTGCCAGCCCGACCAGGCGGCGGCCGCGAGCAACGGGCCGAACAGCGCGGCCACGGTCCAGGGGTGGTTGCTGGCGTGGGTCATCAGCAGGTGCGAGGCCACTGCGTAGAGGGCCACCAAGCTAATCGCAATGGCCACGCGCCAGCCTGTCATGCGAACTTTCGTTCCTCTCAGCGCGCGATGACGCCGCGTGTTATCCGAGAGGCATCACATGCAGTGCTCAGCCTAGCGACCGCCGCGGAACTGGCTTTGCCAGGCCGCTGGAGGTGCCCCCTTGAGGGGGAGCGGCGCAGCCGCTTCGGGGGTGGTCTCACTTGCGATGCTGCGCCACGTGCGCGGTCAGGCTGCGCAGGTTGCGGAAGATCTGCTGGTTGTTCTCGTCGTCCGAGCGCAACTGGAAGCCGTAGCGGTGCGAGATTTCGAGCGCCACTTCGAGCACGTCGATCGAATCCAGGCCCAGGCCCTCGCCGAACAGCGGCGCCTCGGGGTCGATGTCGGCCGCGGCCATCTCGAGGTTCAGCGAGGTCACGAACAACTGCGCCATCTCGAGCTCCAGCGCACGCTGGGCTTCGGTGGTCGGCGAACCGGCGGGTGTGGAAGGCAACGCAGACAAAGTCTTCCCCTGGGATCGGCGCAGAATCGCGCTTTCGGTGTTGGCGGCCCCGAAATCATTCGAGTGCGGGCGCCACGAAACAAGAGCGTAAATTGTAGGTGCTGTGAGAGGCGGGCCGGGCCCGGCGGGCGTGGACGTTACCGCTCACGGCGCGAGGAGGTTGCCAATGCACGAAGGCTCATGCCACTGCGGGGCGGTTCGAATCACCTTGCCGTCAACGCCGGAGGTGGCCACGGACTGCAACTGCTCGTTGTGCCGGCGCATCGGCGGACCGTGGGTCTATTTCGAGTTTGGCTCGGTCAGGATCGAGGGCCACCCGCAAGCCACCGCGGCGTACGTCTGGGGCGACAAGACGCTGCGCACCATTCACTGCAGAACTTGTGGCTGTGTCACCCACTGGGAGCCGCTGGCGCCAACCCCTGGCGCCAAGCACGGGGTGAACCTTGGCAACTTCGATCCGGATCTCATCGCCTCGGTGCGGGTTCGTCGATTCGACGGCGCAAACACCTGGCAGTTCATCGACGA
Organism: Burkholderiales bacterium; assembly: GCA_031375525.1. Taxonomy (GTDB): domain Bacteria; phylum Pseudomonadota; class Gammaproteobacteria; order Burkholderiales; family Burkholderiaceae_C; genus CADEEN01. Next base: position 4,249 of record JANMHY010000340.1, on the reverse strand, counting down.
GTAACTCATCAGGCAATGGTCAAAGTGAGCTGACCCTCTGGCGCGTTGGCTGGCCTGACGCTGATGTCGATGTCGTAGCCCAGGCGGTTTAGGCAATCCATCAGCTTGCGCTCGGAGAGGTTGGAAAAGTCGCCCCTCAACATGTCCGACACCTTGGGCTGCGTGATGCCCATGCGCGCCGCCGCCTGTTGCTGCGTGAGACCGAGGCGGCGCATGGCTTTGGTGATCTCGATCACCAGGCCGGATTTGATCTTCAACCTGTCGGCGTCGGGCAGGCCCAGGTCGGCGAACACATTGCCCGAGCTGCGCTCGACTTCAACGCCCTCAACGATCCGCTTTGCCATGCCGCATCTCCTTGACTCGCGCCGCGGCTGCTTTCAGCCGGGTTTCGATGATGGCCTTGTCTTCCTTCGGAACCGCCACGCCTGACTTGCTCTTCTTCTGAAAGCAGTGCAGGACGAACACCGCTTCCACGAACCGTACCGTATAGACCGCACGGTACGTCCCGCTCTCGTCACTCTCCACCACTTCCAGCACCCCGGCGCTGCCGAACCCCTTGAGCGGCTTGGCGGCGTCGTGCTTGTCGCCGCGCTGCGCGAAGTGCAAGCGCATGACCAAAAAACTTGCGGACGGCCACAGGCAGTGCCAACAGATCTTTCTTGCTGCTGCCAAGCCATTCGAGCGGTTTTTCGAGGGTGGCAGCCATGTTGAATATATATGAAAAGGGATGTTTGATGGCGGGCCACCGACATACAAAAGCCGCTGGCACCCAGTCACCAGAATACTGTATAAATACACAGCACCTCGCAGTGCCTCTGAAACACCAACCCACGCCACCTCACCGTCTGCCGCCATGTGCAGCGCCGCCGCCGCCTTCCTTGTTCTTGCTGCTGACGCGGCGCAGCGCCACCCTGGGTCGCCTGGGTTGTCGTCGGCGCTGGCATCTGTCTGGCGAGCCGACCAGTGGGGCCGTTCGGCAACGGGGGGCGATGGCGCAGCCTTGCAGCGCGCCACCGGCCACGCCGCGCTCGACGCCGAGCTGCCCGGCGGCGGCTGGCCTACGGCCGGGCTGACCGAGCTGCTGCTGGCCGCGCCGGGCGGCGGCGAGTTGCGCTTGCTGGCGCCGGCGTTGGGTGAGCGCTCGCTGTTGTGGATCGCGCCGCCGTTCTTGCCGTATGCGCCGGCGCTGGCTGCGCTCGGCATTGCGCTCGATCGGCTCACCGTGGTCACACCGGACAGCGCTGCCGACGCCGCCTGGGCCGCCGAGCAAGCGCTGCGTTCAGGCGCACTCGGCGCGGTGCTGTGGTGGGAGGCGGCGCCGCAGGGCCGCGTCTTCACGTTGCCGGCGACGCTGCGCCGCCTGCACCTGGCGGCGATGGAAGGCCGCACGCCGCTGTTTGCGCTGCGGCCGGCCGCCGTGCGCGCGCAGTCGTCGCCGGCGCCGCTGCGGTTGGCGATCGAACCCGCGGACGCTTCCACGCTCGCGGTCGATGTGTTCAAGCGCCGCGGCCCGCCGATGGCGGCGCCGCTCGTGCTCACCTTGCCGGGGCCGGCGCTGCTGCCGTCACGCCGCCGGCGCCGCGCTGCTGCGCCGATCGAACAAGAGGCCACCCCCGACCATGCTCTGGTTCGCGCTCCACCTGCCGGCGTTGCCGCTTGAGGCGTGGCTGGCCACGGCAGCCGCGGCCGGTGACGGCAGCGACCCGCGGCCGTGCTGCGTCGTCGAGGCGCGTCGCGTCGTGCTGGCTGATGCAGCGGCGATGGCGCTCGGTGTCGAGGTCGGCATGAGCGCGGCATCGACCGCGTCGTTGGTGTCGGGCGAGGGCGGGTTGCAGGTCTTCACGCGCAGCACCGCACGCGAAGCGGCGCAGGTGCAGCGCCTGGCGCTGGCGCTCTCGCGCTTCACGCCGTCGCTGGTGCTGCAAGCAGACGGCGTGCTGCTCGAAGTCTCGGCGTCGCTGCGCCTGTTCGGCGGCGCGCGCGCGTTGTGGCGCGCGGTGCGCGAGGCCGCGCGGGCGGGCGGCGTGCGGTCGTTGCGCATGGCCGCAGCGCCGACGGCCACGGCAGCGGCGGTGGTGGCGCGCGCGGAGCCGGCGTCGCCGGCACTGCGGCGTCTCGACGTGCACCAGCGCCTCGATGCCTTGCCGCTCGCCGCCGCAGCGCAAGCGTGGTGCATCGAGCCGCGCCTGGTCGAGTTGCTGCATGGCATCGGCTGCCGCACGCTCGGCGACGTGCGCATGCTGCCGCGTAGCGGTGCCCAGCGGCGCGGCGCGGCAGCGCTGCTGGGCGCGATCGCACGCGCGCACGGCGATGCGCCCGATCCTCAATCCTGGTTCGAGCCGCCGCGCACCTTCGAGATGGGCCTGGAGCTGCTGCACCGCGCCGATGACGCGGCGATGCTCGTCTTTGCCACGCAGCGCCTGGTGCAGCCGCTGGCCGGCTGGCTGGCGCAGCAATGGCTCGCCGCCGCGCAGTTGTCGCTCGTGCTGCGCCATGAAACCAGCGCGCGCCGCGCGTTGCCCGACACGCTCATCACCCTGGCCTTCGGCGACCCGACGCGCGATGCCGCGCAGATCCTGCTGCTGCTGCGCGAGCGCTTGCAACGCACGACGCTGGCCGCGCCGGTGTACGCACTCGTGCTGCGCCTGGACGAAGCGGTCAACCACGCCGGGCGCGAAACGGCGCTGTGGCGTGAAGCGGGCGTGGCCAGCGGTGAAGCCGCACACGCGCTGTTCGACCGCCTGGCCGCACGCCTCGGGCCCGAGCGCGTGCAAAGGCCGCTGCTCGTCGCCGATCATCGGCCGGAGCGGGCGATGAAGTGGGTGTTGGCGCAAGACAAAGCCTGTGGCGACGAAGGTCTGCCCGCCGCCGCACGACCCACCTGGCTGCTGCCCGAACCGCTGCGTCTGAAAGAAGATGCCGCGTTCGGCCGCCCGCTGCACCAAGGCACGCCGCTCGTGGTGGCCAGCCGCGCCGAGCGCATCGAAGCCGGCTGGTTCGACGGCGCGTTGATCTCGCGCGACTATCACGTCGCGCAATCGAAAGATCATCGATGGTTGTGGGTCTTTCGTGAGCGGCGGGGCGACACGGCGCATTGGTATCTGCACGGTGTCTTTGGATGAGGCATGCCGCAACCCACCCACCCCAAGGCGCCGCGCCCGCGCCCACCCCTTGCGTCACAGATCGCCCCGCCGTCGCTTTCGCTCGACGCGCTGCCGACCTACGCCGAGCTGCACTGCCGCTCGAACTTCAGCTTCCTCACCGGCGCGTCGCATCCGCAGGAGCTGGTCGCGCGCGCGGCGCAGCTCGGCTACACGGCCATTGCGATCACCGACGAATGTTCGGTCGCCGGCGTCGTGCGCGCGCATGAAGAAGCCAAGCGCCAGGCCGAGGGTGGCAGTGCGATCGGGCTCATCATCGGCAGCGAGTTCATGTTGCAAGGGGAACCCGGTTGCCGTCTCGTTGTGCTCGCCCACAACCGCGAGGGCTACGCCAACCTGTGCGATCTGATCACGCGCGCGCGGCTGCGCAGCGAGAAGGGGTCATACCAAGCAACCACAAACGACGTCGCCGACGGCATGCCCGACTGCAGCGCGCTCTTGATCCCGCGCCGCGACGACTCACCCGAAACCCTGCTCGCGCAAGCGCAATGGCTGCAACGCACGTTTGGTGATCGCGCGGCGATCGCCGTCGAGCTGCTGCTGTATGCCGACGACTCGCTGCTGGTCGAACATCTGACGCCGATCGCCGAACAGACCGGCGTGCCGCTGGTGGCCGCCGGCGACGTGCTGATGCACCAGCGCTCGCGCAAGGCGGTGCAGGACACGCTGACCGCAATCCGCCTGAAAACGCCGCTGGCCGATTGCGGCTTTGCCCTCGCGCGCAACGCCGAACAACATTTGCGCTCGCGCCTGCGCCTGGTGCAGCTCTACCGGCCCGAGTGGCTCGCCGCCAGCGTCGAGATTGCTGCGCGTTGCCGCTTCAGCCTCGATGAGCTGCGCTACGAATACCCGTCGGAGCTGGTGCCCGCCGGCCACACGCCGATCTCGTGGCTGCGCGTGTTGACCGGCATCGGTCTGAAGGAGCGTTATCCGCAAGGCGCTCCAACGTCGGTGCAGACGCAGATCGAGCGCGAGCTGCAACTGGTGCAGGAGCTGCGCTACGAAGCCTTCTTCCTCACCGTGCACGATGTCGTTCGCTTCGCGCGCGGCAAAGGCATCCTCTGCCAGGGCCGCGGCTCGGCGGCGAA
>JANMHY010000656.1:0-6053 GCA_031375525.1 Burkholderiales bacterium | reverse complement strand
GCACGGTGACGATCGCCGCCGGCGCGCCCCAGCGCGTCGACGGCTTCATGACCGCATCGGACGCACCCGGGCTCGGCATCTCGCCGCACCTGGAGGTGCTGGGCCAACCCGCCGGCGTGATCCAGTAGGGCCTGCGTCGTGACGGCCGCGCCCAGTACGGTGATGAGCATCGCCGAGGTCGAGGCCTTCGCGACGCGCATCCTGCGGGCCAACGGCCTGGCGGATCATCAGGCCGGCCCCATCGCGCGCGCCATGGCCGCTGCGGAAGCGTCGGAGTGCCGCTCGCATGGCCTGTACCGGCTGATCGGTTATGTCGGCAGCATCCGCAGCGGCAGGGTCAGCGCAGCGGCCCGGCCGCGGCTCGAGCGCGTCGCCGGCAGCTTCTTGCGCGTGGATGGCGACAACGGATTCGCCCCGGCGGCCCACGCCGTCGGCGTTGCCGCACTCATCGAAGCGGCGAAGAACAATGGCATTGCCGCGCTTGCGCTGACGAACTGCTACCACTACTCGGCGCTCTGGCACGACCTCGACCCCATCGTCGATGCAGGCTTGGCGTGTTGGGCCTTCACGGTGGGCCAGTGCATCGTCGCGCCGAATGGCGGTAACCGCCGCCTCATGGGCACCAACCCGATCGCGTTCGGTTGGCCCAGGGCAGGGGAGCGGCCCTTCGTGTTCGACTTCGCGACCAGCGCCGTGGCCCGAGGTGAAGTCGAGCTCATGGGCCGCGCCGGCAAGGCCTTGCCGCCGGGCTGGGGCATCGATGCGGCCGGCGAGCCCACGCTGGATCCGGCCGAGGCCCTGGCGGGCGCACTGCTGCCCTTTGGTGGCTACAAGGGTTCCGCCCTGTCGATGATGGTCGAGTTGATTGCAGGGCCCTTGATCGGCGAGCCCACCAGCCGGGCGGCCGCCGCGCTCGACAACGGTGACGGTGGCCCGCCATTGGGCGGTGAGTTGCTGATCGCGATGAGCCCCGAGGTCTTTAACTCTGGCCAGCCTGATGTCTGGCATGAACAGGCAGAGGGTTTCTTCTCGGAGGCGCGCAAGCAACCTGGCATCCGTCTGCCTTCCGACCGTCGTCATGATGCCCAAGAGCGCGGCGAGCGAGACGGTGTTGCAGTACCTGACGCGCTGTTGAAGGAGCTTAGGAGCTTGTCGCCTGGGTGAATTCCGCGACCGTTTCCGACTCAGAACCGACACCCTTGTCGATCCGATATCGCCACCTTGTTGGCATGTCCGTCAACAAATTCCGCAAGAGCCGCTTTGTCCACGGAGGCGGGCGGGCGTCGCTTCCGACGGACGAACGACCGCCGCGATGGACAACTCGGGTCCAACGCACGTGATGTTCTTGCCGGCCTTCGCCGGCATTGTTCTGATTGAATCCAGCGTGATGAATGTCAGCAAGGTGCCGCTGAGCAGGCCGTGGCGTGGTGGTTTCTATTGACTGCACCGGCCAAAAGCGGAATGTCGCAATTGACGGGTATGGAGTGGGCGTGAGCGTGGACGTGGCGACCGGGGAGATTCGCGTCCGGCACATGCTGGCCGTGTATGCCGCGGGACGAGTACTCAACTCAAAACGGCTCGCAGCCAGGCGATCGGCGCGATGACGATGGGGTTGCCTCAGCGCTCATGGAAAAGCTGGCTGTCGCTCCTCGATGCTGAGTCCGCCTGGGTACATAGATCGGTCTTTTCTGCGTCGACAGGGCGTCGCCACGCCCAAACGTCTTCTATGGCGGGACTGCGAGTCCTTTATGTTCCCAGCTTCGCGTTGGCTTCTCGGTGTCGTTCAATGCCGCGGCTCAGGCAGGTGACGACTAGCCCGAGGAGCCAGTCCAGTTTTTCCGACTTCGGTTCGAAGTCAAAGTCGAACGATCCATCTGGCTTTGTGGTGTAGTAGTTATCCAGGCTTCTCAGCGTGGCGTGAGCGCCGCCTAGTCCGAGACCGCGATAGACCACTTCGTACTCCCAGATGAGGTCGCCCTTGGTCGCTGCTTCATGAGCTGACAACCCGTCCGCCTGAGCGTGGACTTCGGCTGCGACAGCTTTCAGTTCTGCGAGACGCTGGGGTTCGACGCGGGTCTCCGCGCCCGCCGCGATCATTTGTTTCGCCTGCTTGACTCTCTCCAAGTTGTGCGCCGCTTCCATCTTGGCCGCGAGACCCGGATGCCGCCACACGGAACATGCATAGAAGAGGCATTCAAAGGCCGTTCGCAGGACAGGGTGCGGTGACGTTGCCAAGCCGCGCTCGCTCAAAAGCACAGTCCCCTGGCACGATTCCAGGCAGCGCAGCCAGTAGCCCAATCCAACCAGGTAGGCCTCGTCCGCTGTCCCTCTGACACCATGTAGGTCTGCCATGGCGATCGCCACGGTGTTTTCGACCTTTTCAAACTCCGATTTCAGCCGCAGCCGTTGGTCGCGTCGGAAATGCTCGATCTCCGGCGAGAGAAAGCCGAGCTCTTCAAATGATTCGGCCATGGCGGGGCTCCGTGTTGTTGGCACTGTGGCTTTTGTAGGCGGCCGAATCTTAATAGGACGGATCGCTGCGCCGTGACGGGGATTGGGTCGGAAGCGGTGGCGGTGGCGGGATTGGAGCGCAATTACTGGCGCACTTGGACCGGAGTACGCGCCTGCGCAAAGTGCGCTATTGCGCGGTCGTGCCACTGGCGCCTCTCGCTGGCCAGCCCTGTGATCCACGCCCGGCCTTCGATCGTCGGGAAGTCAGGCCTGCCAGCCACCGTGGTCGTGCCGACGATGCCGCCCGTGAAACACAAGCCGATGATCGATTCGTGGACCATCGAGTCGCCGACCCGCATGGCATCGCGCGCGCAACGCTTTGCGTCAGCAAGTCCGGGGGCAACCCTTCAGGCGGCGACCGAGTGCGCCTCGAAATTCACGTTCAGGCGCTGACGGATTGCATGAAAGATCGCAGCCAGATTGTCCATGCTGGGGTTGCCAGCAGGCGAGAGCATGCGATGCAGGCTCTCGCTCGGCTTGGCGGTCAGTCTCGCAAGTTGCTCGAGACCGATGGTCGCTTTGATCAGGTCGCGCAGGATCAGCCGTGCCGTCTTGGGCTCCCCGTTGAGGAACAGCGTGGCTGCTTCGTCCAGCAGCGCTTGAGCGAACGCCGGGTCGCGCTCGACCCGTTCGACTACCGTTTGCTTGAAATTGCGTGTCAGTGCCATGGACTTCACCTCTCTCCTTTGCCGCAGACCCTTCAGACCAGCAACTCCACCGGCGGCGCCAGCGCGAGACCCTTTGCCCGCTTCACCAGTCGTTTGTCGAATGTCGCGAATCCGGAAGCGCGCGAACTGCGCGCCAGGTGCAGCGCATCAGCGAAATTGAGACCTTTGTCGAACGCATCGATCGCCACCAGGACCGCGTTGCGATCTTCAAGCGTGATGTGCTCGATGCTCGCCAGCGCCCGCAACACGCGGGAAATGTCCTTCGTTCGCAGCTCATAGAACCCACGCAGGACCCATTCCAGTTCCAGCAGCACGGTCACCGAGACGAACGATCGTCCGGCGAGCGCTGCGATGGCCGCGGGCCGCTGTTTGGCGGCCTGCGCATCGTCGGCGTCATCGACGAAGAACCGTGCCAGGACGTTCGTATCCAGGGCCCTCATGGCTTGCTGCGCCGCGAACGGGTCAGTAGGGACGCGGGGTCAAAGTCCCCCAGGCGGCGTGGGACACCGCGCGCTTTCGCCTTGACCATGCCTGCCATCCCGGTCATGTCGCCCGTCGCGACCGCACGGACGACGCGCAGCTTCAGCCCGTCCGATTCTTCGAGCACTTCGATCCTGGCGCCTGCACCCATACCGAGCCGCCGCCGCAATGCGGCGGGCAACACGATCTGGCCTTTCGAGGAGACTAGGAGCGTCGACATGTTGGTTCCAGGACTGAACAATCGGTTTTTATCGTAGCGCGGCTTACGTAGTAAGTCAACGCACTGCGTTGGCGGCTTGTGCGCCGATCAAATTGTTGGCTCAGCACGTTTGCTATACGCATTTAAGAATGCGCTCTGCCACCTTTCCTCCCATTCACGTCGAGCCCGAGGTCAGGGCCGAAGTCGAGGCTGTCTTGCGCGAGGGCGAGTCGCTGACCCAGTTCATCGAGGAGGCGGTCGTCGCGGCCGCAGCTTGGCGTCGCGTTCAGGCCGAGTTCGTCACCCGTGGCGAGGCGGCGATCGAGCGGTGGAAGCGAGGAGGCGGCGGGCACTCGGTCGACGAGGTCATGGCCGACCTCCAGTCGCGCCTCGATGACGCCAAGCGTCGGGCCGCTCAGCGCGGAGGCCAGTGACGACGAAGTACACGGTCACGCTTCTGCACCGGTGAAAAACCCGCTAGCCGAGCCATAGCACTAAGTGCTATATACTCGCTCGAAGGAGACGGAGGCATGGCGATCTACATGACCCGATGGTTCGACCGTTGGGCGCACAAGCAAGGACTGACCACATCCAGCCTCTGCGCCGCAGTCCGCGAAATGACCAAAGGCTTGTATGACGCCGACCTCAGCGGCGGCCTGTTCAAGAAGCGGATTGCACGAACAGGCCAGGGAAAGAGCGGCGGCTTTAGAACGCTGGTCGCCACCAACAAAGGCAACCGCTGGGTATTCGTGTTCGGCTTCCCGAAGAACGAGCGCAGCAACATCGATAGGGACGAAACCGAGGCTCTGAAGAAGTTGGCGGCGCACCTGCTGTCACTGACGGCGCAGGCGCTCGACAAGGCACAACGTGCCGGTGAACTGATAAAGGTGGATTGCGATGCGAAAGACTAAGTCACCGATTCTTGACGCCGTCCACGCGACGGCCAAAGGGCTGCACAAGGCGGGCGTGATGGATCAGGTCACGCTGCGCGAGTTCGACCGTCTGTGTCTGCCGCCGGTCGAGCCGATGGAGCCGGAGCAAATCAAGCACATCCGCGAAACCTCGCGGGTCAGCCAAGCGGTCTTTGCCCGCCTGCTGAACACCAGTCTCTCAACGGTGCAGAAATGGGAAATCGGCCAGAAGAAGCCGACCGGCACCGCCCTCAAGCTGCTGCACCTCGTGCAAAAGCGCGGCCTCGAAGTGGTCGTCTAGCACCGGGTCACGCATGTCAGTGCGCGCGACGCGCGTTCACAGTCCTTTGAGGAAGTCGACTACTGCGAAGTCGTGCCACTGACGCCCCAGGTGTCGGACAGCACATAGCCGGTCGGGTAGGGGTCGTTCGGGTCGAGCATCTCGCTCGCCAGCCCGGTGATCCACGCCCGGCCCTCGATCGTCGGCAGGATCGCAGGCCTGCCGCCCACCGTGGTCGTGCCGGCGATACGGCCCGTGAAGCGCGAGCCGATGATCGATTCGTGGACCATCGAGTCGCCGACCTGCATCGCCCCGCGGGCGTGCAGCACGGCCATGCGCGCGCAGGTGCCGGTGCCCGTCGGGCTGCGGTCCGAGCGGCCGGGAGCGACGATGCAGGTGTTGCGCGTGACCTGGCCCACGCCGGCGAAGGGCCGGTTGAACTGGACGATGCTGACGCCGGCGATGTCGGCGTTCTCGGGGTGCACGACGCGCAGTTGCGCACGCGCGGCCAGGCGAATCTTTTCGCCGACGGCGGCGAGCTCGCGCGCTTCGTCCGGCTCGATGCGAAATCCGAGCCGCGCCGCATCGGTGATGGCGTACCACATGCCGCCGTAGGCGATGTCGACGACCACGCTGCCGAGCCCCTCGATTTCCAACGCAGCGTCCAGACGGTCGACGAAGCTCGGTACGTTGGCGAACTCCACCGACACGCATTTGCCGTCGCGGCACGACGCGCGCGCGCGCACCGGCCCGGCGGCGGTGTCGACCCTGACGATGGTTTCGGGCTCGCGCATCGCGAGGAGGCCGGTCTCCAAGGCGACCGTCACGGTGCAGATCAGGTTCGAGCCCGACATCGGCACGACCTCGGTCGGCTCCATCGTGATCATGCCGATGTCGCAATCGTCGCGCGCGGGCGGCGTGATCAGGTTGATGTGCCGCGCGACGCTGCCGCGCGGCTCGCACAGCAGCAGGCGGCGCAAACCGTCCTGGTCGCGCTGCATCGC
>JANMHY010000633.1:0-5342 GCA_031375525.1 Burkholderiales bacterium | reverse complement strand
GGCCCACATGAAGCCCGCTGCTGCCGTCACCGTTTCGAGCGTCTTCTCGCTGGTGATCGCGTCCGGGCCGTCCCAGTACCAGACCATGTGCGCGACCGGGATGTAGGCGAAGGTGAACCACAGCACCGAGAACAGCAGCACCGCCGAGAACTTGATGCGCTCGGCAAACGCACCGACGATCAGGCAACACGTGATCGCCGCGAACGTGCCCTGGAAGGCCACGAAGCTGAACTCCGGCAAGTACACACCCTTGCTGAACGTGGCGGCGACGCTGTCGGGCGTCATGCCTTTCAGGAAGAGTTTGTCGAGCGTGCCGAAAAACGGGTTGCTCGCCGTGAAGGCCAGCGAGTAGCCATAGACCACCCAGAGCACGGTGATCAGCGAGAACACCATGAAGACCTGCATCAGCACCGACAGCATGTTCTTGCTGCGCACCAGGCCGCCGTAGAACAGCGCCAGGCCGGGGATGGTCATCAGGATGACGAGGGCCGTGGCCACGGTCATCCAGGCGGTGTCGCCTTTGTTGGGCACCGGCGTGGCGGCAGCGGGTGCGGCGGCAGAAGCAGCGGCGGCAGGCGCTGCCGCAGCCGAAGCCGCTTCAGCCACGGCGGCCGGGGCGGCCTGCGCAAAGCTGGTGTCGGCCAAGCCGAACAGGGCCGCGCCGAGCACGAGAGAAGCAATGAGTTTGTTCAACATGGTGATCGTCGTCGTTGTTGTGTTGTGGTCTAGAGCGCGTCTTTGCCGGTCTCGCCGGTGCGGATGCGCAGCACCTGCTCGATCGGCACGACGAAGATTTTTCCGTCGCCGATCTTGCCGGTGCGCGCCGAGGCTTCGATCGCTTCGATGACGCGATCGACCACCGCGTCATCGACCGCGGCATCGATGCGCACCTTCGGCAAGAAATCGACCACGTATTCGGCGCCACGGTACAACTCGGTGTGACCCTTCTGCCGCCCGAAGCCTTTGACTTCGGTGACGGTGATGCCCTGCACGCCCACGGCCGAGAGGGCTTCGCGCACCTCGTCGAGCTTGAACGGCTTGATGATGGCAGTGACCATCTTCATGATCTGATCTCCTTAGAAGTTGTACTTGACGCCGACGACGAGCGTCGTCTTGGCAAGGTCCTTGCCGTTGACGGTGTAAAACGAGTCGTCGATTTTCGAGTTGCCGACCACGGCCAGGCTCGGCACGAGGCCGCTGAAGTCCTTGGACACCGTCAGCGCATAGTCCCAATAGCTGCCGGCGCCGCTGGCCGGTCCCTTGTAGCGCTGGTGGCCAACGTGCGGCGTGAGCATCCAGCCGGCGGTGACCTCGAAGCCGGCCGACAGGTCGAGGTAGTAGCCGTTCTTGCTGTCGGGCGCGCCGAACAGACCGTTGCTGACGACATGCGAGTACTTCACCGTCGCCGGCCCGTAGGTCAGCGCGCCGTAGATCTCGGTGGTGTTGGCCGAGGTCGGCAGATCGTTGCCGGGGTACTGATAGGTCAGCACGCCCACGTCGTAGCCGAAGCCCTTGGTGATCTCGCCTTTGTAGCCGCCGTACAGGTCGATCTCGACGTTGCCGTCGCCACCGAGCTCCTTGATCCACTTGATCGTCGAGGCCCAGGCGCCGACGTAGAAACCCCCCGCGGTGTAATCCACGCCACCCTGCAGCGCCGGCCGGAGCTTCGACTGCGAGATGCCGCGGTAGCGGTAGTCGGAAAACAGCCCGACGTTGAAAGCCACCTCGGCCTGCGACACCGTGGGAACAAGCGCGGTGCCGCTCGCAGCCACAACGATTGCCAGAACAGACAGGGTTTTCTTTGCCATACGAACGTCTTTCTCCAATGGGTTAAGCAAAACGATTGCTTGCTTTTTGCAGCTTCCGTGCCGTGGCCTCAGGCGCTTGCGCGCCCCAGGTCAGGGCGCAACGCTGCGGCCGGCACGTCCCCGCGCGCACCACAACAGTGATTCCGCGAGGCTCGCACCATCCGAGTGCCACCCCCTTTGGAGGGAACGACGGACCGCGGCGCACTGACCAGAATCGCCCGCACAGACAAGCCCAGAGGGCGAGGAGCGAGCAATGACATTGGCCGTGGTGATGAGCCGCGCACTCGACGGCATGGACGCGCCGCCGGTGCAGGTGGAAGTGCATCTGGCCAACGGCCTGCCGAGCTTCACGCTCGTCGGCCTGGCCGACACCGAAGTCAAGGAAGCACGCGAGCGCGTGCGTGCGGCGCTGCTGCAAAGCGGCCTGGCCTTTCCGACCAACAAGCGCATCACGGTCAACCTGGCGCCGGCCGAGTTGCCGAAGGATTCCGGACGCTTCGACTTGCCGATCGCCCTCGGCATCCTCGCCGCCGACGGGCAGATCGACGCGTCTGCGTTGCAGCACTACGAGTTCGCGGGCGAGCTGAGCCTGGCCGGCGAGCTGCGGCCAGTGCGCGGCGCGCTGGCGATCGCGCTGGCCTTGGGTCGCGGCGACGGCTCGCGCACGCTGGTCTTGCCCGAAGCAAGTGCACGCGAAGCAGCGCTGGCCGAAGCGGTGCCGGTGTGCAGCGCCCGCCATCTGCTCGACGTGGTAGCGGCGCTGCAGCCCGGCGACGCCGCCGTGCCGCTGCCGCGCGCGCTGTGCCTGCGCGCCGACGCACCGAGCGCGCTGCAGCCCGACCTTGCCGACGTGCGCGGCCAGGCCACGGCCAAGCGAGCGCTCGAAATCGCCGCCGCCGGCGCGCACAGCCTGTTGATGGTCGGCCCGCCCGGCGCCGGCAAGTCGATGCTCGCCCAGCGCCTGCCCGGCCTGCTGCCGCCGATGAGCGAAGCCGAAGCGCTGGCCAGCGCGGCGATTGCGAGCCTGGCCGGCGCCTTCGATGTCGCGCAGTGGAAGGTGCGGCCGTTTCGCGCGCCGCACCACAGCGCCACCGCGCCGGCCATCGTCGGCGGCGGCTCGCCGCCGCGCCCGGGCGAAATCTCATTGGCCTACGGCGGCGTCTTGTTCTTGGACGAGATGCCCGAGATGCCGCGCACGGCGCTCGAAGCGCTGCGCGAACCGCTGGAGACCGGCCGCATCACGATCTCGCGCGCGGCGCGCAGCGCCTCATTTCCGGCGCGCTTTCAGCTCGTCGCGGCGATGAACCCCTGCCCGTGTGGCTGGCTCGGCGCCGCCATGAACAGCAGCCGCCATTGCCGCTGCACACCCGATCAGGTGGCGCGTTATCAGGGCCGGCTGTCGGGGCCGCTGATCGACCGCATCGATCTGCAGGTCGAAGTGCCCGCCGTCAAGCCCGATGAGTTGATGGGCGCGCGCGACGGCGAGACGAGCGCCGTCGTTGCCGCACGCGTGCTGGCGGCACGCGAGCGTGCGCTGCAACGCCAGGCCCACGCCAACGCCGAACTCACACCGGCCGGCATCGACGCGCACTGCGCGCTCGACGACGCCGCCCGCGCGCTGCTGCAACGCGCCGCCGAGCGCCTGGGCTGGACCGGCCGCGGCCTGCACCGCGTGCTCAAAGTCGCGCGCACGATCGCCGACCTGGCCGCGAGCGACCGCATCAGCGCCACGCACCTCGCCGAGGCGATGCAGTGGCGGCGGGCGTTGCCGGCGGGCTGACGCGCGCAGCGCTTGACCCCGTTGGCCGTGCTCGGCCGTATCAAGCCATGTTCCGACTTCCCTTGTGGAGAACCAACATGGTCCAGCGACGAGTCTTCTGTTTGATCACCACAGCGGCGGCCTTGAGCGGCTGCGGGGCCGGACCCGTGCGCGCGGCGCCGGGCCAGCTGGTGGACGTGCAGATCGTCGATCGCGCCCGCAACGCGGTGCTCGCCGAGTACCGCCACCGCGGCAGCACCTACGTCGCCGGACGCCCCGGCGAGCGCTATGCGGTGCGCCTGGCCAATCGCAGCGGCGCGCGCGTGCTCGTCGTGCTGTCGGTCGATGGCGTCAATGCCATCAGCGGCGACACGGCCACGACAGCGCAGACCGGCTACGTGCTGGGGCCGTGGCAGAGCGCCGACATCACCGGCTGGCGCAAGAGCGACGCCGAGGCCGCGGCCTTCTACTTCACCGCGCTGCCCGACTCGTATGCAGCGCGCACCGAGCGCCCGCACAACGTCGGCGTGATCGGTGTGGCCGTGTTCCGCGAGCGCGTGACGCCGCCGCGCCCGCAGCCGTTCGAGCCGGTGCCGTACGCGAGCGGGCGCGACGACGGCGCAGCCCGGCAGGAGCGGCGGCTCGCCGACGGCAACAGCGTTGGCGACGCAGCGCCGGCCTCGCCGTCGGCCGCACCGGCGCGTGAGCGCGACGCCGCCGTGGCGCAGCGCAGCGACAAGCTCGGCACCGGCCACGGCGAGCGCGAACACTCACCGATCAGCCGCACCGCGTTCGAGCGCGCCACGGCGCAGCCGGCCGAGATCGTTCAGGTGCGCTACGACAGCCATGCCAACCTCGTTGCCAGCGGCGTCATCGTGCCGCGGCGCGCGGTGCCCGATCCGTTCCCGGGCTTCGTGCCCGATCCGCCGTCGTGAAAGCGCGGCGCTCGCGGATTCAATGCAGCGTCGGCAGCACCGCCGGCTGCGCGAAGTCGCGCCCGATCACGCTGCGCGCGAAGAAGTAGTTGCAACGTGCGCGTTCGGTCAGCGTGTCGAGGTTGACGTGGCCGGTGGCGTCGCAAGGAAAGGCCAGGCCGCGGCCTTCGTGGAACAGGGACTGGAAGCGCAGTTCGAAAGCGGTGCTGGCGTTCATGACAGGTCTCCGGGCGGCACGAGGGGGGTGACTCGATGAGGTCATTTCAACCGCGCCGGGTGGCGACGCGGCTTCCTTCTTCAGTCGCCGGATGACGATTGAAATTACGGCAATTCAGAGCCGGTCAGGCGGGGCCGGTCGAGGCCGACAGATCGGCCGCTGACTGATAGCCTTGTGCGTCACCGACCGGAGGACCACGCATGCTCTACGACCCCACTCGCCACGAAGCGCTGCAAGCGATCCCATGGGACGAGGTCCGTGTCCGTGCGGCCATCGAGCGCATCGTCGCCGACGCCGAGAGCCGCTTCTCGCCCGACCGCTTGTGGCCGCTGCACCCGCGCGATGTCGAGGGCGACATGGACTCGACGCAGCCGGCCACGGGCCTGTACTTCGGCGCCGCGGGCGTCATCTGGGCGTTGCACTACCTGCAGTCGGTCGGCGCTGTGAAGCTGTCGCGCCACTACGGCAACGAGCTCGACACCTTGCTGCTGCGCAACCGCGCGGCGTTGCACGCCTTCGGCGACGACGGCGAGGCGGCCTCGTACTTCATGGGCGACACGCCGATCCTGATGCTGGCCCAGGGCGACGCGCCCACCGCGGCGCGCGCCGATGCGCTGGCGGCA
>JANMHY010000619.1:0-1704 GCA_031375525.1 Burkholderiales bacterium | reverse complement strand
AGCCCCGCCAGGGCCTTGATGCCGCCAGGCCCCAGGTCAGCGCCCATCTGCATCAGGCTCGGCCGGCTGGAGCGGATGTGCGGCCCTTCGAGGCGGCGGTAGATGCGCTTGGCTTCATCGCAGAACGCGAGGAAGCGCTTGGCCTCGGCCGGTGATGCAAAGCGCGCGATGGCGTCGGCGCTGCGCTGCACGTCGGCATGCAGGTCGAGCCGGTCGGCGTGGCCGCGCCAGGCGTGGCGGGCGAGCACCGACAGCGGCGTCAGGCTGACGAGATCTTTGAGCGAGCTGCCGACCTCGGCCAGGATTTCGTCGAACACCCAGCGCATCGTGAACACCGTCGGTCCGGCGTCGATGGCCACGCCGTCGACTTCCACCGCGCGCATCTTGCCGCCGGGTTCGTCGCCGGCTTCGACCAGCGTCACGTCGAGGCCGCGCGAGGCCAGCAGCAGCGACGAGACGAGGCCGCCGATGCCGGCGCCGATGACGACGACGCGGTGGACTTCAGCAGAAGGTCTGGCCATGCCATTCGCCTTCGATCGAGATCGGCGCAAAGCGCACGAACATCGATTCGCTGAACCAGCCTTGTCGGGTCGCGCCTTGAATCGCCGCCAGGTGCGCGCCGCTGCGCGCGTAGTCATCCATCGCCTGCGCGTGGTCCCACAAGCTGAACGTGGCCTGGCGCAACAGCGGCGCTTCGCCGAGGCCGACCGCGAGGCGGCAGCCTTCGGCACGCGCGATGCCGTCGTGCGTAGCCGGTGCGTGGCGCCAGAAGCGCGCAGCGTGGCGCAGGCGGATCGACGCGCGCGTCAGCGCAGCCATCGGCGCATCGGCTTGCGGTTGTGCGGTGACGGCGAGCGACGCGCCGCCCCAACTGCCGCGACACGAGGTCGCACGCAGCAGCGCGAGCAGCAAATCGCGCGCGTGATCGCGGTAGTCGCGCATCACCGGCGCTGCTTGCGCAAATGCGCGCGCGCTGTCCTCGTCGTCGAAGAAGCACATCAGCCCCTGATGATCGAATCCCGGCGCGAGGCCGAAGCCGCCGCCGCGTCCGCTGCCGAGCACACGCGCGAAACGCAGGCCGGGCACGGTGCCCAACGCCCGCTCGCCGAGCACGAGGCGCGACAGACCCCAGGGCACCGCGCGCGAATGAAATCGAGCGAGCACGAGCAGCGCCACCGTCGGCAGCGCCGCTGCGGTCGCCGCCACACCACGGTCCGGCTCGGTTTGCAGCGACGGCACCGCAGGCACGACAGCCCTGCGCAGCATCACGGCAGGCCCCTACTTCACGGTCACTTCAACGCGCCGCGCAAACGGGTCTTCGCCCTTGATGTTGGCTTCGGTCTGCTGCGGCTTGTCGAGCTTGATGCGGCTTGCGGCGACGCCGGCGGCGACGAGCGCATCGCGGATCTTGAAGGCGCGTTGCTTGGCAAGCTGCTGGTTGGCGGCGAGCTTGCCGGTGGCCGAGTGGTAGCCCGAGATCGCAGCCGCTCAAGGAGGTCGTGTACTTCCCGGTCAACTCGCCGCTGTTGAAAGGCGATGAAGTCAAGAAGATCGACAAGCTGCTGGCCGCGCTGAACGCGCAGCCCGCGAGCACGGCCACGATCTCGGGCTACCACTCGGCCACCGGCAAGCTCGCCGCCAACCAGCAGCTTGCCAAGCAACGCGCCTTCAAGATCCGCGACGCATTGGTCGCTGCCGGCGTCG
>JANMHY010000587.1:0-2916 GCA_031375525.1 Burkholderiales bacterium | reverse complement strand
GACGCCTGAGAGGGTGAGGGTCTTTCAATCATGCCCGCTCATCACGCCACAAGCCGCCCGCTCGTCGTTGCAAATGCTCGCCATAGCCCGAGCTATGGCTGTGCTTTGCGCCTAGATCGGACGCCTTCTGGCGCGCTGCTCGGGCACGCTCGAAAAACTCTCACCCTCTGAGCACGAGCAAAACGGCGCCTTGACCTCGCTGCCGCCGAGTCTTTACAATTTCAGCTTCAAAAGCTGAAACAGCAAATCCGTGGTTGCAAGACCGTTCCCTGCGCCGGCGTTTGCGCGCCTGGCGCAAGCCCGCCTGCTGCGGCTGGCGCGCGGCTTCCCTGTGGTCGTGCTCACGGGGCCGCGCCAATCGGGCAAGACCACGCTGGCGCGCAGCGCTTTCCCCGGCCACGCCTATGTCTCGCTGGAAGAACTCGACATCCGGGCCCAGGCCAGCGCCGATCCGCGAGGCTTTGTCGAGCGCTGGCGCGGCGGCGTGGTCATCGACGAAGTGCAGCATGTGCCGCACCTGCTGTCCTACCTGCAAACCGAAGCCGACGCGAGCCGCGACATGGGGCGCTTCATCCTCACCGGCTCGCAGAACCTGCTGCTCTCAGGCCAGGTCAGCCAGAGCCTGGCCGGCCGCGCCGCCTATGTGGAACTGCTGCCGCTGGCCTATGCCGAGGCGCCGCGGCACTTTGCCGGATTCAGTCTCGATGCGCTGTTGACAACAGGCTTCTACCCGGCGCTGCACGACCGGCCGATCCCGGCGAGCGAATGGCACGCCAGCTATTTGGCCACCTATGTGGAACGCGACGTGCGCCAGATCAGCCGCGTGTCCGATCTGCTGCAGTTCCAGCGCTTCATGCGCTTGATGGCTGCGCGCTGCGGCCAGTTGCTCAACCTCAACGCCGTGGCGCACGACCTGGGCGTGGCGCAAACCACTGCGCGCGACTGGCTGGCGGTGCTCGAAGCCAGCTACATCGTCTTTCGGCTGCCGCCGTTCCACAACAACTTCGGCAAACGTCTGGTCAAGACGCCCAAGCTCTACTTTCACGACGTGGGCCTGGCAGCGCACCTGCTCGGCCTTGCGGATGCCAGCGCGATGAATCCGAGCCCGATGCGCGGCGCGCTGTTCGAAAACGTGCTGGTCAGCGAGTACCTGAAGCACTGCCGCAACCTGGGTCTGAGCCACGGCGTGTACTTCTGGCGCGACAACATCGGCAACGAGATCGATCTGCTGATCGAGCGTGCCGGCACGTTGTGGCCGCTGGAGTTCAAGTCCGGCGCGACCTTTCAGCGCGAGTGGCTGAGCGGGCTGCACACCTGGGCGCGGCATGCCGCCGCCGCCAGGCGCGGCGAGCCGATGCTGATCAGCGCGGCGCCGGGCCATCAGTGGATCGACGGCGTGATGGCGGCGCATTGGCGAGATGCGGTTTTGATGCTGGGCGGTTCGGATGAGACCGTCCACGACGCGCCGCGGGCTTGACCCGCCGTCGTGCGTGCGGAACACTCGCTGCGGCAGCGCTCCAAGGACGATCAACATGACCCAGCATCGACACACCAGCCCAAGCATCGCCACGGCCGTGCAGCGTGTCGATGCGATTCAGGCGGCGCTGGACGAGCGCGGCTTCGAGGCCACGCAGGCGGTGGACGAACTCGGCCACAAGGCGCAGGAGGAATGGCTGCCGCAAAAGGGCGCGCGTGTGGTGGCCAAGGCCTGGGTGGATGCGGCGTTTCGCGCTCGCCTGCTGGCCGACGGCCGTGCTGCCGTGGCCGAGCTCGGCCTGCCCATGCCCAAGCACCACCGCCACCTCGTCGCGCTGGAAAACACGCCGCGGGTGCACAACGTCATCTGCTGCACGCTGTGCTCGTGCACCGCGTTCACGCTGATCGGCCTGCCGCCCGATTGGTACAAGGATCTCGAGTACCGCGCGCGCATCGTGCGCCAGTCGCGCACGGTGTTGCGCGAGATGGGGCTCGATCTGCCACCCGACGTCGAAGTGCGCGTCTGGGACACGACGGCCGACACGCGCTACATCGTGATTCCGCAGCAGCCGCCGCACACGCTGGGCTGGCCCGAGGACCGGCTGGCCTCGGTGGTGACGCGCGATTCGATGATCGGCGTGTCGCGTCTCTGACTCAGTCCGCTGAACCAGATGAAATTCACCCCCGCTCGTCTGCGCCTCGACGCGTCATGCGTCGTTGCAAATGCTCGCGATACCTGCTGGTATCGCTGTGCTTTGCGCCTAGCCTGCCGCGCCGCTGCGCAGCCGCTCGGGTGCGATTTATCCGGTTCAGTGGACTAGGAGCACCCACGATGGACGGCATGCACGACCTCGGCGGCAAGCAGGGCTTCGGCCCGGTGCGCTACACGGCGGACGCACAGGCGTTTCACGCGGCCTGGGAGGTACGCGCCAATGCGTTGTACGCGCACGCGGTGCGGCTGGGCATCTTCAACATGGACGAGTACCGCCATGCCATCGAGCGCATGGAGCCGCGCCACTACATCAGCGCGAGCTACTACGAGCGCACGTTGACGAGCCTGGCTACGCTGCTGGTTGAAAAAGGCGTGCTCACGCGCGAGGAATTGGAGCGCCGCGCGCAAGGCGCCGTGCCGCTGGCCGTACCGAGCGCGCCGGGGCGCGGCAACGCCGCCGCGCGCGAGCGCTTTTCGCCCGGTGACCGCGTGCGCGTGCGCGGCGACAGCGTGCCCGGCCACATGCGCCTGCCGGGCTACATCCGCGGCAAGACCGGCCTGGTGGTCGGCGAGTCGCCGCCGTACCCGTTCCCCGATGCGCACGCGCATGGCGTGCCGGCGCAAGACGAGCCCACCTACGACGTGCGCTTTCGCAGCCAGGACTTGTGGCCCGATTCGTCCGACGATGCGCTGGTGCATGTGGGCGTGTTCCAGAGTTATCTGCAAAG
>JANMHY010000517.1:0-1923 GCA_031375525.1 Burkholderiales bacterium | reverse complement strand
GGGATGTCGAACTTGCGCAGGATGTCGACCGCCTCGAACTTGGTCTTGTCGGCCAGCCACTCTTCGATCGTCGCGAAGATGGCGGTGATGTGCGGCTGGCGCGCCTTCGGCGTCATGTAGAGCGGGTCGTTCTTCCACTCGGGCTTGCCGATGGCGTCGCAGATCGGCGCCCAAGCCTGGCCTTGAATGGTGAAGTAGATGTAGGCGTTGGGGTCTGTCTGCCAGCCCTTGCACTTGAGCACCCAACCCGGCTGGCCGCCACCACCGGCGTTGCCGCCGCGCGGCACGACGTCGGTGAACTTGCCGTGCGGGTACTGCGGGTACTCCTCGAGGTAGCCGTGACGGTCGAGGCGCAACTGGTCGCGCAGCTTGACGCGGCACAGGTTCAACACCGCGTCCTGCATCGAGCAGGCGACCTTCTGGCCGCGGCCGGTCTTGTCGCGCTGGCGCAGCGCGGTCAGGATGCCGATGGCCAGGTGCATGCCGGTGTTGCTGTCACCGAGCGCCGCAGCGCTCACCGTCGGCGGGCCGTCCCAGAAGCCGGTGGTGCTTGCAGCGCCGCCGGCACATTGCGCGACGTTTTCGTAGACCTTCAGGTCTTCGTAGTGGTGGCCGTCGCTGAAGCCCTTGACGGACGCCAAGATCATGCGCGGGTTCAACTCGAGGATGCGCTCCCAGGTGAAGCCCATGCGGTCGAGCGCGCCGGGCCCGAAATTCTCGACCATGACGTCGCTGACCTTGATCAGCTTCTCGAGGATTTCCTTGCCTTCCTGGGTCTTGGTGTCGAGCGTCAATGAGCGCTTGTTGCTGTTCAACTGCGTGAAGTACAGCGCATCGACATCGGGGATGTCACGCAGTTGGCTGCGCGTCACGTCGCCGGAGCCGGGGCGCTCGACCTTGATGACGTCCGCGCCGAACCAGGCCAGCATCTGCGTGCAGGCGGGGCCGGCTTGCACGTGCGTGAAGTCGATGATCTTGATGTCGTCGAGTGCTTTGGTCATTTCAAATCTCCTTGGTGAACTCTCGGATTATTTCTTGCTGGCCGCGCTCTGCGGATTCAGGCTGGTGATACGGCCGCTCTCGGTGCCGGCCGCTTCGTCGATGACGGCGTTGATCAGCGTCGGCCGGCCCGAGGCGATGGCCTCGGCCATGGCCTTGGCCAGCTCATCGGCGGTGGTCGCATGAACGCCGACACCGCCGAAGGCTTCCATCAACTTGTCGTACCGCGCATTCTTGACGAAGACCGTCGGCGCCACGTCGGGGCCGCCGGTCGGATTGACGTCCATGCCGCCATAGACGCCGTTGTTGTTGAAGACAACGACGCACACCGGCAGGTTGTAGCGGCAGATCGTCTCGACCTCCATGCCGCTGAATCCGAACGCGCTGTCGCCCTCGATGGCCAGCACCGGCTTGCCGGTGACGACGGCCGCGGCCACGGCATAGCCCATGCCGATGCCCATGATGCCCCAGGTGCCGACATCGAGGCGTTTGCGCGGCTCGTACATATCGACGATCGAGCGCGTGAAGTCGAGCGTGTTCGCGCCTTCGTTGACGAGCACGATGTCGGGCCGCGCCTTGATCTGATCGCGGACCACCGACAGCGCGCTGTGGAAGTTCATCGGCGACGGGCGCTGTGCCAACGTCACCGCCATCTTCGACAGGTTCTTGTCCTTGCGCTCTGCGATCGCGCCGGTCCAGTCGGCGGGCGGCTTGGCCCAGTTCGAGCCCATGCCCGCGAGCAGCGCCGAGACGCAGGAGCCGATGTCGCCGATCAGTGGCGCAGCGATGGCGACGTTGCTGTCGATCTCGGTCGGCGCGATGTCGATCTGGATGAATTGCTTGGCGCCCTTGTCCTGCGCCCACGTCTTGCCCTTGCCGTGCGACAGCAGCCAGTTCAGGCGCGCGCCGACCAGCATCACTACA
>JANMHY010000314.1:0-4729 GCA_031375525.1 Burkholderiales bacterium | reverse complement strand
CCCACCCCCCGTCTCTACCACCTGACCTACAGCCACCACCGACACCACGATTATACCGAGCGCCCCTCGCGCCGCGCTCAGTTGCCGAAGGGCGCCGACGCAGAAGCCGCAGCGGCCGCAGCGGCCGCAGCGGCATCGATCTTGACCTTGAACCGCCGTTCCAGCGACTTGTAGTAGGCCTGCGATTCCGCCCCGGCCCAGGCTTGCGTGTAGCGCGGCAGCAGTTGCGTCACCTCGGGCGCATCGGGTGCGCGATTCTTCACCGCCGACAGGCGCACCACGGCGTAGCCGGCAGTGCCAAGGTCCACCCCCAGCCACTGCGGCAGCTTGGTGGTGTCGGCCTTGAGCACGGCATCGACCACCTGGCGCGGCTGGCCGGCTGGATCGGAGCGCGACAGCAGCACCGCCGCCGGCAGCCCGGCCGGCTGGTCGGCGGCCTTCAGCGCGGCCAGCTTGTCCTCGCCGGCCTTGCGCGCCTTGGCCGCGGCCTGTTGCTGGACCACGCGCTCGCGCACCTGCGCCGTCACCTCGGCCAGCGCCTGCACGCGCGCCGGCGTGTGGCTGACGATGCGCGCCGACGCGAGCTGGTTCGGGCCGACCTCGATCGCCTCGGTGTTGAGCTTGCTCTTGATCGACTCGCTGCTGAAGACGGCTTCGAGCAGCTTGGGCGATGCCATGGCGCCCTTGGCCCCGGGCACCGGGTTGCGCAGCACGGGTGCTGTCTGCGCCTTCAACTTCAGCTCGCTGACCACGCCCTTGAAGTTGTCGGTGTCCTTGTTGACGAGGTTGGTGAAGCGCTCGGCGTCGGCCGCGAACTCCTTGGCCGCGAGCTGCTTCTTGACCTCGGCCTCGATCTCGGCGCGCGCGGCTTCGAACGGCTTCTTCTCGCCGCCGCGCACCGCGTCCAGGCGAATGATGTGGTAGCCGAAATCGGACTCGACGACGTTGCTGATCTCGCCGGCCTTCATCGCGTAGGCCGCATCCTCGAACGGCTTGACCATCGCGCCGCGGGCGAAGAAGTCGAGGTCGCCGCCGCGCTCGGCGGAGCCTGGATCTTCCGAGTTCTTCTTGGCCACGTCGGCAAAGGTGGCCGGCGCCTTGCGCAACTGCACCAGCAAAGCATCGGCCTTGGCCTTGGCCTTCTGCCGGTCGGCCGCCGGCGCGTCCTTCGGCGCCTTGATCAGGACGTGGCTGGCGCGCCGCTCTTCGGCCACCGTGTAGCGCGCGATGTTCTGCTCGTAGAACTTGCGCAGCTCTTCCTCGGGCGCGCTGACTCGCGCAGCGATCGAATCGAGGTCGAGCACCACGACTTCGATCTGCGCCTGCTCCGGGGCGCGGAATTCGCCTTCGTTGGCCTTGTGGTACGCGGCCAGTTCGGCGTCGGTGGGCGTGATGCCGGCCGCCTGATCCTTGCTGTCGAAGCGCAGCACCTGCACTTCGCGCTGCTGCAGCAAGGCGTCGAGCGCGGTGCGCGCCGCGGCGCTGGCCGGCGCAGCGCTGCTGTCGATGGCCGTCAACACCTGCCGCACCGACAGGTCCTGCCGCAGCCCGGCTTCGAAGCTCTCGGCGCTGCGGCCGGAGGCCTGCACCGTGGCCTTGTAGGCATCGATATCGAAACTGCCGTCGGGGCGCTTCAACGCCGCGAGCTGGGGGATCGACTGGATCTCGCGCATCAATCGCTCGTTGCTCACCGACAGGTGACCGCGCGAAGCAGCGGCGAAGAGCACGCGGTCGCGCACCATGCGGTCGAGCGCCTCGCGCTTGACCTCGGGCGAGTCGAAAAACTTGGCGTCCATGCCAGGCATCTGCGCGCGAGCCTGTTCGACCTGGCGGCGGTGAGCGGCGTCCCACTCGGCCTGCGTGATCTTCTGGCCATCGACGCGCGCCACCTCGGCGCCCGCGCCCTGGTTCATGCGGTCATAGCCCTGCACGCCGACGAAGACGAAAGACACAAACACCAGCGGCATCAAGATCAGGAAGAAGATCTTGTTGTGCGTGCGGACGTACTCGAACATGAAGCAAAACCTTTGCGGGTGCGGGAGGCCCAAATGAGCTGCGGCCGCTTCGAGCGGCCGCGACAGATCAAGCGCAGTATTTTAAGCCGCATGGTGGGTGCTGAGGGGCTCGAACCCCCGACCTACGCCTTGTAAGGGCGCCGCTCTACCAACTGAGCTAAGCACCCGGTGTCACCGGGAGATGAACTCTACAGCGCTTCTTTAAGCGCCTTGCCCGGGCGGAACTTGGGCACCTTGGCGGCCTTGATCTTGATCACTTCCTTGGTCCGCGGGTTGCGCCCGGTGCGGGCCTGGCGCTTGGTGACCGTGAACGTGCCGAAGCCGACGAGCGAAACGCTGGCGCCCTTTTTCAGCGCGGTCTTCACACCGCCGACGAACGCTTCGAGCGCGCGCGTCGCCGCGGCTTTGGAAATGTCGGCCTGCGTGGCGATGTGATCGATCATCTCGGTCTTGTTCACTTGGGGTCCCCTCGGCGGTGCCAGATGCGGCGCGCTGCGGCGCCTGTCGTGCTGTGCTGTGCCGCGCTGCCATGCGGTGATCGCACGACGAACTCGGCGTAAACATTACAGCCGCCGCTCCCAGCAGTGTCAAGGCGCGTTGCCCCTGCCACGCGACTTCAAAGTAGGAGGGTCAGCGCAGCGCTTCAACCACCGCACGACCGACGTCGGCAGTGCGCGCCGTGCCGCCGAGGTCGGGCGTGCGCGGCGCGCCGGACGCCGGTGCGAGCACCGTCTCGATGGCATGCACGATGGCGTCCTGCGCATCGCGAAGGCCGAGAAAATCGAGCATCATCGCCGCCGACCAGATCTGGCCGATCGGGTTGGCGAGCTGCTTTCCGGCAATGTCCGGCGCCGAGCCGTGCACCGGCTCGAACAGGCTCGGCCACTCGCGCGTCGGGTTCAGGTTCGCCGACGGCGCGATGCCGATCGTGCCGGTGCACGCCGGACCGAGGTCGGACAGGATGTCGCCGAACAGGTTGCTCGCCACGACGACGTCGAACGCTTGAGGGCGTTGCACGAAATGCGCCGTCAGGATGTCGATGTGGAAGCGGTCCACCGCGACCTGCGGATAGGCCTTGCTCATCGCCTCGACGCGCTCGTCCCAGTACGGCATCGTGATCGAGATGCCGTTGCTCTTGGTGGCCGACGTGAGCTTCTTGCGCGGGCGCTTCATCGCTTCATCGAAGGCAAACGCCAGCACGCGATCGACGCCGATGCGCGACATCACCGTCTCCTGGATCACGATCTCGCGCGCCGTGCCTTCGTACATGCGCCCACCGATCGACGAGTATTCGCCCTCGGTGTTCTCGCGCACGATCAGCATGTCGATGTCGCCGGGCTTCAGCGCCTCGCCGTAGCGGTCCACCAGCGGCGAGCGGATGCCGGGCATCAGCCTGGCCGGGCGCAGGTTTACGTACTGGTCGAACTCGCGGCGGAACTTGAGCAGCGAGCCCCACAGCGAAATGTGATCGGGCACGATGGCTGGCCAACCGACGGCGCCGAACAGGATCGCGTCCATCGGCGCGAGCTGCTCCTTCCAGTCGTCGGGCATCATCTTGCCGTGCTTGGCGTAGTACTCGCAATCGGCGAAGTCGAACGTCTTCAACTCGAGGCCGATGTCGAAGCGGATCGCTGCGGCTTCGAGCACGCGCAAGCCCTCGGGCATGACTTCCTTGCCGATGCCGTCGCCGGCGATGGCGCCGATGCGATAGGTCTTTTTCATGCGCGGTCTCCCACAAAAAACTGATCGATCTCTTCGAGCAGCGCGGCCGGCTGCTCCTCGGCGATGTAGTGGCCGCAGTCGAGCGCCCGCCCGCTAACGTTCGTGGCCACGTCGTGCCACAGCGCCATGGGGTCGAAGCAGCGGCCCACCACGCCCTGCGCGCCCCACAACACGCGCAGCGGCATGCCGATGCGTTGGCCGGCGGCGCGGTCAGCACGATCGTGCTCGAGGTCGATCGTGGCGGAGGCGCGGTAGTCCTCGCACACCGCCGTGGCGCTGCCGGGGATAGCGAGGCAGCGTTCGTACTCGGCCATCGCTTCGGGCGCGAACGGGCCGAGCCCGGCGAAGCGCTGCCCCATCCCTTCGCGGATCCATGCCGCGCTGTCGGCCTCGATCGCGCGCTCGGGCAACGGCGCCGGCTGAATGAGGAAAAACCAATGCCAGTAGGCGCGGGCGAAGGCGTCGGTCGTGCCCTCGTACATCGCCAGCGTCGGCGCGATGTCGAGCAACATCAGGCGCGAGACGGCCTGCGGATGATCGAGCGCCAGGCGGTGCGCCACGCGGGCGCCGCGGTCGTGCGCGCAGACGGCAAAGCGCTCGTGGCCGTTGGCGCGCATCACCGCCACGGCATCCGCCGCCATGGCCCGCTTGCTGTAGAGCGCATGGTCGGCGCTCGCCGGTGGCCGCGAAGAATCACCGCGGCCGCGCAAGTCCATCGCCACCACGGTGAAGCGCTCCGCCAGTGACGGCGCGACGCGGTGCCACATCGCATGCGTCTGCGGGTGGCCATGCAAGAGCAACAGCGGCGGGCCGCTGCCGGCCCGCCGCACACGCAGCCTCACGCCGTCATGGTCGATGTCGCGGCTGTCGAAGAGGTCGAGCATGGCCGATTGTCACCCTGCCCGCACCACCAGCGCCACGCCGATGGCCGTGAGTGCAATGCCGCCCAGCACCTGCGCCGACAGCGGCTCGCCGAACAACAGCCAGGCCAT
>JANMHY010000439.1:0-4092 GCA_031375525.1 Burkholderiales bacterium | reverse complement strand
GCCTCGTGCCTGTTATCGACCCCAGCGCCTTCGTGCACCCCAGCGCAGAGTTGATCGGCGACGTGTGGGTGGGGCCTGGCTGCTACGTCGGCCCCTGCGCCAGCCTGCGCGGCGACTTCGGCCGCCTCGTCCTCGAAGCCGGCAGCAACGTGCAGGACAACTGCACGCTGCACGGCTTTCCCGGCGCCGACACCGTCGTCGAGGCCGACGGCCACATCGGCCACGGCGCGGTGCTGCACGGCTGCATCGTGCGCCGCGGCGCGTTGATCGGCATGAACGCGGTGGTGATGGACGAGGCCGAGATCGGCGAGCAGGCCATCGTCGCTGCCAGCGCCTTCGTGCGCGCCGGCATGAAGGTGCCGCCGCGCGTGCTCGTCGCCGGTGTGCCGGGCAAGGTGATTCGCGAACTCAGCGAACAGGAGATCGCCTGGAAGCACGACGGCACGCTGACCTACCAGGCGCTGGTGCAGCGCTGCCATGCCTCATTGATGGAGATCGCGCCACTGGCCGCCGATGATCGCGCAAGGCGTCGGCTCACCGAGGCTGACTTCGCGGCCGGCGTCAAGCCGCTGGCGGCAACCAAGCGCTGAAGATCGACTGGCATTGTCGGTCGCGGTTGCGCCGGCATATGGATTTTTGTACAGTCCAGCGCATGCCGATCAGCCGCCCGCAACAAGTACCGCTGTGGGACGAGTCCCAAGCGGGCGAGCCGACGCGCAGCCGGCCGACGGAATCGGCCTATTGGCGCGGCAGCATCGCAAGCCGTTCCCAGTCGCGCGAGGATCAGCGCAGACTCGGCCAATACATGACGCCGCCGCCGATTGCGCGTCTGATCGCGCGCCGCATGGTCGAGGGTCGGTCATGGGCTGGTCGCGTCTTGCGCGTCCTCGACCCGGCAGCCGGCAGCGGCGTGCTCGCAGCGGCTGTGGTCGAAGCCATCGCCGCGCTGCCAGCGCCGCCGGCCAGCATCGAGCTCTTGATGTGCGACCTCGATCCGGCGATGCAGCCGCTGCTGCTGCGCTGCGCTGCGGAATTGGAGGTGCTCTGTGCTGAAACCGGCCTGAAGTTGACGGCCCAGGTTCAGCAAGGCGACTTCCTGCTCGGCGCATTGGCGCGAGACGCCCTGCCGGCAGTGGACGCCGTGATTGCCAATCCACCCTACTTCAAGCTCGCGCGCAGCGACGAGCGAGTCCTGGCGCACGAAGGTAGCGTGCATGGCCAGCCAAATATCTATGCACTGTTCATGTCATCCTGCGCCGCGATCCTTCGTCCCGGGGGCGCGTATGGGTTCATCACCCCGCGCTCGTGGACCAACGGCGCGTATTTCAGCGCCACGCGCCGTGCGCTCAGGCAGCGGATGTCAATCGATTCGTTGCACTTGTTCGACAGTCGGCAGGCCCATTTCGAGGGCGACGCCGTATTGCAAGAGGCGCTGATCCTTTGGGGCACGGCGGCTCAAGCGCAGGCTGATGTGGTGGTTTCCACAAGCCATGGCATTGCTGACATCGATGCGCGACCGCCGAGCATCTGGCCAGCCAGGCGCGTTGTGGGCCACGCCGCGGACGACGCCATCGTTCTTCCGAGCGGCACTCAGAACGGCGACCTCGATCGTTGGCCTCTCAGGCTCGCCGACATCGGTCTTCGCGTGCTGACAGGGCCGGTGGTCGGTTTTCGCGCGCGCTTGCACTTGCGCGCCCATCCATCGCAGACCAGCGTGCCAATGCTGTGGATGCCCCATGTGCGGCGCTCTCACATCGACTGGCCGCGCCGGCACAAGGCCGAACACATCGAATCGAACAACAGCAATGCGTGGATGCTTCTGCCCAACGAACCTCTGGTGCTTCTACGGCGCTTCAGCCCCAAGGAGGACGAGCGGCGCACCACCGCGGCGCCCTATGAGGGCCATTTGCCGGGCGCCCGCATCGGCTTGGAGAACCACTTGAACGTCATCCGCGGAGCCCATGAGCCGATGCCCGTCGCTGTCGCAAGAGGACTCGCTGCATGGCTGAACTCGCGCGCAGTTGACGAGCACCTGCGGCAGCGCCTGGGCAGCACACAGGTCAATGCGGTCGAGCTGCGTTCGTTGCCGGTTCCGCACACCGCAGCGCTCGCCCTGCTCGGCCGTGACTTGCCGGAAAGACCGAATCTCGATCAGATCGACGAGCACGTATCACGCCTTGTCCATCGCGGCGCCGATATCGCGCACGGCGCGCGGGCTGCTTGATGACGTCTGCAGAAGCTTTTCCCGCGCTGATCGGTGTCGACGAGGTGCAGCGGCGGCTGAGCCGCGTCTTTCCAGAGTCGTTTCCGGACCGCGCGCTCCTCGTCGGCAAGATGGCCGCGCGCGTCGTGTTTGTATTCCTGTACGGCGGTTTTCTCGAAGGCTCAAACCGACAACTGCGGCCGAGCACGATTTATCTGTTCACCGCGGAACAGGCGCGCCGCACGACGTTGTCAGCGCGCGCAGCCTGGCTCGCGGTCGCTTTCAAGCCTGGCTTTCGGCCCGCAGGCCAGCGCTGGTACGCCGATAACAGCCGCGAGTCGATCCGCGACGACCTGATCCGCAATCGACTCGTCAGCATGGGCCTCGTCGGCCGCAAGGCCGGCGTGCCCACCACGTCGAGTGCGCCGGTGTATTTCCTGCGAGCCACGTTTGCCGCGCTGTTCGACCCAGTGCTCGATGAGCAAGCGCTGCAAGATGCGATCGAGACTTGGCGCGAGGCGCACCTGTCGTCAACGACGCTCAAGCGCATGGCACTCAAGGCTCGCGGCGCGTTGGCCAGGCAGGGCGATGTGCTGATCGAGTTGCCGGACGCCACGCGCATACGACTGAGCGCCGGCCCATCTGCGCCCATCCTCAAAGCGCTCATCGAAGACTACGCGCAGCGATGGCTGCGGCGACCCGCTGTGCTGTGGATCAGCGCCAGCGACCGCAAGACGCAGCCGCAATTCGTTGAACTGGCGGCCACCGTCGGGCTGCGATTTGAGACAGCCAAGTTCTTGCCCGACCTGATCCTGGCCGACCTTGGTGACCCTGCGAGCTTTGTGTTTTGCGAAGTGGTGGCAACGGATGGGCCCTGTGGACGAAGCCCGCAAGGCTGCATTTCTCGAACTGACGCGTGGTTGTGGCATCGGCGACGCCAGCGTGCGCTTCGTGACGGCCTACCTGGACCGCGAAGCACCCGAGTTGCGCAAGACCTTTCACCGGGTGGCCGTCGGCAGTGATCTCTGGTTCAGCAACGAGCCCGAACTGATCGTGCGCCTGACTTCCTACTCAGCCTGAAACACCCGATCCAGGACCGCTTCATGCGGATACGCAGTGCCCGGGTCCACCTTGCGCCGCTGCGTTCTGTCGCACGGCAGCCGCGCCTGGTCGAGATCGGCGTGGCGTTTGATGCCATCGCGCCGGATGCCGCGGCGCATTGTGATGTCACGCAGCAACGCGACCAGGGCCGACAGTTGCGCCTCGGGGAACGGGTCGATGCCGTCGCCATCGTTGATGAGTTCGATGGCAATGGAACGTCCGCTGGCGCTGTAGACGTGATGCGCCAGTTGGTCTTCGGGCACGCTGGCGCGCAGCGTGCCATCGCGGTCGATCATGTAGTGGATGCCGAGAACGGGATGCGCTTCGATCTGGCGCAGGTTGTCGTCGAGCGTGCCGGCGTGCACCCAGATGGGCTTGCCGGTCAGCGCATCGCAGGTCGGGCCACCCGTCGAATGGATGACGATCATGTCGATGGCTTGCGTGCGAACGGCGCCGGTGCGGCGCGCCTGGGCGCCGCTGGCTGCCAAGGCGAATACCGTGACAACAAGTCCGATCGCAGCTGGCCGCCGCTTCAACCGAGCTGACCCGCAGCGCGCACCGCGTCGATCGCATCCAACACCGCCTCCGGCGTCGCCGGCGCGCACAGCGGCGGATCGATCTTGTGATCGCCCACCGCCGACACCGCATCGCGGATCGCCAGCAGCGCCGAGAACGGCAGCAGCAGCGGCGGCTCGCCGACAGCCTTGCTGCGGTGGATCGTGTCGGCCGGGTTCGGGGCGTCGAACAGCGCTGTGTGAAAACGTGTCAACGGCACGTCGTTGGCGGTG
>JANMHY010000436.1:0-3166 GCA_031375525.1 Burkholderiales bacterium | reverse complement strand
GCCAGCCTGGTGGCGATCGCCAAGGGCGACCTGCCGGCGCGGCACTGGGCCAGGCTGAAGCGGCCGACGTTCGCGCAGGGCGCCGATGTCGGCCTGCAATCGTGGTCGGGCTCGATGTTCGAGTACCTGATGCCGACGCTGCTGGTCGATGAGCCGGCGGGCAGCCTGCTGCATGCGGCCACGCAGGTCGCGGTGGCGATGCAGCGCGAGCTGGGCCGCGAATGGAATTTGCCGTGGGGCATTTCCGAATGCGCGCATGCCGAGCGCGATGCCTCGCTGGCCTACCAGTACGGGCCGCAGGGCGCGCCGGCGCTGGCGCTGCGACGCACGCCCGAAGACGAGCGCGTGATCGCGCCGTACGCGTCGATGCTGGCGCTGCAGGTAGCACCCTGGCAGGCCTGGCACAACCTGCGCCGGCTGCAGCAGCGCGGCGCCCGCGACCGCTTCGGTTTCATCGAAGCCCTCGACCACACCGCGTCGCGCCAGCAGAGCGGGACCACGCAGCGCCGCATCGCCACCTTCATGGCGCACCACCAGGGCATGTCGCTGCTGGCGCTGACGAACACGCTGCACGACGGCGCGGCGCGGCGCTGGTTCATGGGCCACCCGCAGGTCAGCGCGGTGTCGACGCTGCTGCACGAGCCGGTGCCGGCGATGGTGCGGCCGCTGCGCCCGCCGCCGCTGTGGCTCGAAGCCGCGCTCGACGAGCACACCGACACGCCGCCGCTGCCGGCGCGTGCATTGCAGCCCGGCACGCGCGCCTTGGAGCCGGTGGCGATGCTGTCCAACGGCCGCATGTCGGTGCTGTTGCGCCCGGACGGCGCCGGCGCCACGCGCTGGGCGGGGCTGGCCGTTTCGCGCTGGCGCGACGACGCGCTGCGCGGCGAGTACGGCTCGTTCATGTTCCTGCGCGTGGCCGGCCGCAGCGAGGCCGGTGGCCGTGAAAACAGCCCACGCTGGCATTCGGTGACGCAGCACCCGGCGCCCGATCCGCGCGCCGAGTACCGCTGCGAGTGGCAGCCGCATGCGGCCACGTTCGAGTCGATCGGCGCGGCGGTGTCGTCGCGGCTGCGCGTCTGGGTGGCCCCGCAGGAAGATGTCGAGGTGCGCGAGCTGACGCTCGAACACACGGGCGACGGACCGCCGCCTGTCGTCGAGCTGGCCTCGTACTTCGAACTCGTGCTGGCCACGCAGGCCGCCGACGAAGCGCACCCTGCCTTCTCGAACCTGTTCGTGCAGACGCGCTGGGATGCCGACCTGCGCGCGCTCTGGTTCACGCGCAAGGGCCGGCTCGAAGGCGACCCGACGGTGCATGCGGTGCACTTCCTCGCCGAGTCGGAGGCCGACATCGTCGATACGCGGGCTTGCACCGACCGCGCCTTGGCGCTCGGCCGCGGTCGCTCGGTGCAGTCGCCGTGCTTCGACCGCCAGGCGCAGCCGGCCGACAGCGGCCTCGATCCGATCGCCTCGATCGCCGTGCGCTGCGTGCTGCCGGCGCGCGGCGCGGCCAAGCTGCGCTTTGCCACCGCGGTCTCGCACGACCCGGCCGAGTTGGCGCAGATCGTCGAGCGGCATCGCCAGCGCGTGCATGTCGAGCGCGCGTGGCGCATGGCCTCGGCGCTGGCGCTGATCGCGCTGCGCGAAGCGCGCATCGATGCCCCGGCCTGGCATGCCTGGCAGTTGCTCTCCACACCGCTGGCGCAGTTGCTGGCGCGGCCGCTGCCGTTGACGAAGGCCGTACCGAGCATCGACCGGCGCTGCCTGTGGCACCTCGGCATCTCCGGCGAGCGCCCGCTGCTGCTGGTGCGCGTGCCCGATGCCGACGGCCTGCCGCTGGCCGACTGGGTGGCGCGCGTGACGCCGCTGTGGGCGCGCGCCGGCTTGTCGGTGGACGTGGTGCTGCAAGACACCGAGACCGCCTCGTACCTGCAGCCGGTGCACCAGGGGCTGATGCGCCTGATGCACACGCATGGCGAAGCGGCCACGCAGCCGGCGCACAGCGCTTGCCGCTTGCACGTGTTGCGCTCGCAGGACCTGACGACCGCGCAGCAACAGGCCTTGCGCGCGCTGGCGCGGATCGATCTGCTGGCCGACGGCCGTGCGCCCGGCGCGGTGATCTACGACCTGCGGCGCTGGCACGCCGCGGCGCTCGAACAGAAGCAGGCTCACCTGACGAACGACGTGCGCTGGGCCGCACCGCCCGCCGCGCCGGCTGCGGTGGACCTGCCGACCTTCGACCGCGAGCACGGCGGCTGCCGCTTTGCCGTCAGCGCCACGCAGCGTCCGCAGCGCGCCTGGGCCAACGTGCTCGCCAACCCCGAGTTCGGCTGCCATGTCACCGAGGCTGGCGGCGGCCACTGCTGGGCCCACAACAGCCGCCTGCTGCAACTCACGCCGCCGTCGAACGACCCGCTCACCGACCCGGCTGCCGAGTGGCTGCTGCTGCACGACCTCGACAGCGACCAGGTCTGGAACGCCTGGCCCGCGCCGTGGGGCGCCGCGGCCGTGCGCTACACGGTCGAGCATGGGCCGGGCTGGACGCGCGTCTCGCATCTGCACGACGGCATCGACGTCGTCGTCGAAGTCTGCGTCGATGCAACGACGCGGATCAAACAAACCCACGTCAAGCTGCGCACGGCCACGCGCACCGCGCGCCGGCTGCGCGTGATTGCGGTGGCGTCGTGGCAGATCGGCGCGCGCTGGGCCGATCGCATGTCGATCGCTTCGGCGCCGGCCTGGAGTTCGGCCAGCCGCGCCGACGACGACGTGACTGTCGCCCGCACGGCGCTGGCGCTGCTGGCCACGCAGACCGATGCCGGCACCGGCTTTGCCGACTCGACGGCGTTTCTGGCGCTGCGCCCGCGCCGTGCGCAGCCGGCCTGGGCCTTCGACTGGACCTGCGACCGCCGCGAGCTGTTCGACGCGCGCGGCCGCGGCGTCGTCCCCGAATCGTTCTGCCAGCGCAGCGGCACCGGCCTGGACCCGTGCGCGGCGCTGTCGATCGAGATCGACTTGGCGCCGATGACGGTCGAAGCCGTGACGCTGCTGCTCGGCCATGCCGACAGCCGTGCCGCCGCGCAGGCGCTGGCCGAGCAGGCCTGCGCGGTCGATCCGGCCGAGCGCAGCGAGCGCGCGCGCGGCGCCTGGCGCGCTCGCCTGGGCGGCG
>JANMHY010000427.1:0-3772 GCA_031375525.1 Burkholderiales bacterium | reverse complement strand
GACGCCTTTGCGCGCCTGGACACGGCGCAGGCGCTGCAGGTGCTCAAAGGCGACGACCAGATCGACCGGGAGTTCGACGGCCTGATGCGCAAGCTCATCACCTACATGATGGAAGACCCGCGCACGATCTCTTCGTCGATCGACCTCGTCTTCGTGGCCAAGGCGATCGAGCGCGTCGGCGACCATGCGAAGAACATCTCCGAAGCGGTGATCTACATCGTCAAGGGCGCAGACGTGCGGCACACGTCGATGTCGGATGTCGAGGACGCTATTCGATGAGCCCCCAGCTCGCTTCGCTTGCAGCCCCCGAGGGGCGTTCAGGCCGCTTGGGGCGGCCCGGCGCTGGCCTGAGATGACCCTGGTTCTGGTTGTCGAAGATGAACCAGCAATCGCCGAGCTGGTGGCGATCAATCTGCGTCACGAAGGTTTCGAAGTCAGTATCGCGGGTGATGCGGTCGCGGCAGTGGCGCAAGTCGATGCGCGCTTGCCCGATCTCGTGATCCTCGACTGGATGCTGCCCGGTCAATCGGGCTTGCAGTTGTCGCGTTCGTGGCGAGCACAGACACGCACCAAGGCGCTGCCGATCATCATGCTGACGGCACGCGCCCATGAGAACGACAAGCTCGCCGGCCTGGACGGTGGTGCAGACGATTACCTGACCAAGCCGTTTTCGATCAAAGAGTTGTTGGCACGCACGCGTGCGCTGCTGCGCCGTCGTGCGCCGCAGGCGCTGGCAGAGGCCGTCGAGGTGGCTGGCCTGGTGCTCGACCCGGCGACACACCGCGTGACACGGCTGGTCGATGGCGCGCCGCGCGAAGCCAAGGTCGGGCCCACCGAGTTCCGGCTGCTGCACTTCCTGATGACGCATCCGGAGCGCGTTCACAGCCGAGCGCAACTGCTCGACCGTGTCTGGGGTGACCATGTGTTCATCGAGGAGCGTACGGTCGATGTGCACATCAAGCGCTTGCGCGAAGCGCTCGAGCCGGTGCAGTCGGCGCCGCTGGTCGAGACTGTGCGCGGTGCGGGCTACCGGCTGGTCGCTTCACCGGGGCGATGAACGACTCCTTTGGCCGTGTCTTCGCCCTGCTGCTGGGTTTGGCGGCGGGCGCCCTGATCGGTTGGGTTGTGGGTCGCTTGATCGGTTTCCCGAGGTTTGGGCTGGCTTTGGGTGCCGCTTCGGGTGTAGCACTGACCGCCTCGATCGATGCGCTGCGCGCCGATCGTTTGTTGAAGTGGTTGCGCAGCTCGCAGGCGCAGCCGGCGCCACGAGACACCGGTTTTTGGGGCGAAGCCGGCTACCGCGTCGAGAAGGCCCTGCGCGGGCGCGAGCAGGAGGCAACGTCCGAGCGCGAGCGCCTGAGTCAGTTCCTGGCTGCCATCGACGCTTCGCCCAACGGCGTCGTGCTGCTCGATGCGCAAGAGCGCATCGAGTGGTGCAATGCGCGCGCGGCCGATCACTTCGGGCTCGACCCGGTGCGTGACCAGCGTCAGCTCGTCACCAATCTGCTGCGCACGCCGGCTTTCGTCAGCCACCTGCAAAGCGGCGACTTCGAAGCGCCGATCGAGTTCACGAGCCCGCGTGGCCATGCCACGATCCAGGTCGTCATGCGGCCGTACGGCGCCGGCCAGAAGCTGCTGCTGTCGCAGGACGTGACCGACCGCGAGCGCATGGAGTCGATGCGGCGCGACTTCGTGGCTAACGTGTCGCACGAGATCCGCACGCCGCTGACGGTGCTGGCCGGCTTCGTCGACACGCTGGCCAGCGTGCCGCTGTCGGCCACCGAGCAGCCGCGCGTGCTCGAGCTGATGAGGCAGCAGACGACGCGCATCCAGTCGCTGGTCGATGACTTGCTGACGTTGGCGCAACTCGAAGGCAGCCCGCGGCCTTCGTCCGATCAATGGCTGCCGGGCGATGCGCTGGTGGCGCGGGTGTTTGGCGAGGCCGAGTTGCTGTCGGCGGGGCATCATGAGTTGAGCCTCGACGCGCAGCCGGGGCTGGAGATCGCTGGCATCGAAAGTGAGCTGACGAGCGCGATGGCCAACCTGCTCGGCAATGCGGTGCGCTACACGCCGGACGGCGGACGCATCGCCGTGCAGTGGCAGCTGCGCGCGGCCGACGGTTGCGCCGTGTTCGAAGTGCGCGACAACGGCATCGGCATCGCGCGCGAGCACCTGCCGCGATTGACCGAGCGCTTCTACCGCGTCGACGGCAGCCGCTCGCGCGAGACCGGCGGCACGGGGCTGGGGCTGGCGATCGTCAAGCATGTCGTGCAGCGCCACGGCGGCGAGATCGAGATGCAGAGCGAGCCCGGCAAGGGCTCGGTGTTCAGGCTCGTGCTGCCCGCCGCGCGCGTGCGTGTGCGCACCGCCGCCGAGGTCAAGGCGAGCGTCGCATCACCAGCGTCACTTCATGCCGTTCTGTTGGGCGGCGCACGCGCGCGGCCACGTCCCAGCCTGGCGGTATCTCGACGCGCTGGCCGCGCCGCTGCTGGCGCAAGCGCACGGGGCAAGCGCCGGCGTGATCAGCACGCGCTTCGACGCGCCAGCGACCGTACTGCTCCAGCGAAGCCACCGCGGTGCGCGCGTAGCCCGGGGCATCGACGCACGCACCTGCGGGCACGTGCGGCGCGATGCGCGCCACCCACGGCCGGTTGCTGCGCGCGTAGTCCAAGAGCGGCAGCCACAGTGTCATCAACAGCAGCCAGGCCAGCGCCACGCCGCCGGCGGGCAGCACGAGGCTCTTCCACAAGGCCGCGCGATGGCGCCCGGTGCGCCAGCGCACGAGGGCGATCCATGCCAACGTGCCGGCCGCCGCGATCGCAAACGGCAACGCGGAGAACGAGCCCTCGAACCCCGGCGCCAGCCGCGCGATGTTGGCCGCGGGCTTGGCCGGCGTGCCGGTGAGGAAGGCCGCGTAGATCACCCACACCAAGAGCGCCGCGATGCTGAAGGCGAACACCGAGAACCAGTCGATCGCCGACGTCGTGCTGCGCTTCAAGGTCGGCAATGCAAACGCAGCGAGCACGGCGAAGGCCGGCAGGCCGATCATCAGCGCGCGGTCGAAGCCACCGCCGGCGATGCAGGCGACCAGCGACACCGTGGCCAGTGCGAGCGGTGCCGTGATGTGGCGCTTGGTCAGGTGGCGTCGCCAGCGCCAGATGGTCCACAGCGCGAGCAGCCAGGCCGGCCACAGGAACCAGAGGAAGAGGCGGCCGAGTTGCAAGAGCTGTTCTGTGTTGGCCTGGAAGCCGACACGCCAGGCCCAGGTGCGTAGCCACCACGCGAGAAGCGCAGCGACCAGGGTGGCCGCCGCGATCCAGGGCGCATAGGCGCGGCCCTGTGCGTAGGTGGAGCGTGCGGCGATGACCGTGCCGGCGATGCCGAAGAGCACGGCGATCGTCGGTGCGCCGCTGGCCGCCAACAACGGCAAAGCGACAAACGCCGCCAGTCGCGCGCGATAGCGCCGAAACGGCGCCGCGGCCAGCGACCATAGCGCCAGCGCGGCAGCGAACAACTGCACCAGCTCGGGCGTCGTCTCGTGGCCGAGCTGCAAGAGGCCGAGCGTGGCTATCAAGGCCAGCAGCGCGCCGTCGGCCATCGCGCGCGCATAGTCCACGGCGTCGGCTTCGCCGCCGAACGCAAACGGCAGCGGCTGCGCAGCCTCGGTGCGCGCCAGTTGGAAGGCGGCGTACCAGGTCAGCACGAGCACGAGGGCGAGCAGGATGCCGAACGGTACGCGTGCGGCGAGCGGCGCGTCGAGCAGCGGCGACAG
>JANMHY010000410.1:0-2421 GCA_031375525.1 Burkholderiales bacterium | reverse complement strand
CACCCGTTCTGGCCAAGCAGCCCACGCAGCGCCCCGCTGACGGCGATGCCTGGGCCGCACAGGCCCGTCAGGTGGCGCAGTGGCTTATGTCCGCGGCAAACGCCACGAACGCGCATTGAATGGCCGGCACGGCGCGCGGCCCCAGCACGGACAGGCCGGCGAGCCGAGGCACAATGCTGCACCTCTGACTGATCTGCCTTTGCGCCCTGCAGCGGCGCTGCTGCAACTGACTTCTGTGTCGCAGACCCACATGCCCATTGAGTTCTTCGGCGCCACCGACACGGGCCGGGCTCGCACCAACAACGAAGACTCGGTCGCCGTTGACGCTCACAACGCCTTGGCGATCCTCGCCGACGGCATGGGCGGCTACAACGCGGGTGAAGTCGCCAGCGGCATGGCGACGTCGTTCATCCAGACCGAGCTCGGCCGTTGGCTGAGTGAAGTCGGCGACTCGGCCACCGACCCCGAAGTGCGGCGCGCGATGGACATCTGCGTCGACAACGCCAACCGCGCGATCTTCAATGCCGCCAACGCCAACCCGCAGTACTCGGGCATGGGCACGACGCTGGTGGTGCTGGCGTTTCGCGGCACGCGCGTGCTGATCGGCCATGTCGGCGACTCGCGCGCTTACCGCCTGCGCGGCGGCCGGCTGATGCAACTGACGCGCGACCATTCGCTGCTGCAGGAGCAAATCGACGCCGGCCTGATCACGCCCGAGCAGGCCAGCTTCTCGGCCAACAAGAACCTGGTCACGCGCGCCGTGGGTGTGGAAGACACGGTCTTGCTGGAAATCCATCAGCACGAAGTGCATCCCGGCGACTTGCTGCTCTTGTGCTCCGACGGCCTGTCGGACATGCTCGACGACGAAACCCTGTCGCAGTTGCTGCAGGGCTACGATTCGCTCGACGAGATGGGTGCGGCGCTGATCGCCGCGGCCAACGATGCAGGCGGCAAGGATAATATCGCGGTCATTCTGGCGCGCGCGCCAGGCAGCCCGGCTGCGGCGACCAAGTCCTGGTGGGCTCCGTTCCGGCGCTGACAAAACAACGTCCCTTAGAGGGGCAGACAAAGGCTACAAGATGGGCAAGCTCGTGGTGTCGCTCGACGGTGTGGTGATCAAGGAAGTGCAGGTCACCAAGGACAAAACCACGCTCGGCCGGCGGCCTTACAACGACATCGTGATCGACAACCTGGCGGTCAGCGGCGAGCATGCCGTGCTGCAGATGGTCGGCGCCGATGTCTTCATCGAAGACTTGAACAGCACCAACGGCACCTACATCAACGGCAAGGCCGTCAAGAAGCAGCTGCTGGCGCACAACGACACGGTCGAGATCGGCAAGTACAAGATCAAGTACCTGGTCGAAGACGGTGTCGATTACGAAAAAACGATGATCATGAAGCCGGGCATGATGGTCGGCCCGGGCGGCACGCCGATCAACACGGCCGATCGGCCGACTTTCGCCCACACCATGCCGGCAAGCAGCAACTCCGGCTTCGGTGGCCTGGCCAACTCGCCGGGCAGCGCGGCCATCAAGGTCTTGAACGGCGCCGCGGCGGGCCGCGAAGTGCCGCTGACGAAAGTGGTTACCACGGTCGGCAAACCGGGCGTGCAGGTGGCTTCGATCACCAAACGCCCTGGAGGCTATGTGCTTGCGCATGTCGAAGGCGGCACCAAGCCCACGGTCAACGGCTCGCAACTGGCCGGCGATTCGGCGCAACTGCGCAATGGCGACGTGATCGAGCTCGCCGGCACGCAGA
Source organism: Burkholderiales bacterium (assembly GCA_031375525.1). Lineage (GTDB taxonomy): Bacteria > Pseudomonadota > Gammaproteobacteria > Burkholderiales > Burkholderiaceae_C > CADEEN01. Next base: position 663 of record JANMHY010000410.1, on the reverse strand, counting down.
TGCAGTTCATCCAGATCTGATCTCTTTGCAGCCCGGGCGTGCAGTAGGTCACGCCACGCAGGGACTTTGCGGCCGCGGGTGCTCCCCGCACAGGAAAATCGGCGAATGAAGATCCGCGTGCTCGGCTGCTCCGGCTCCATCGCCGCCGGCGACCGCACCACCTCGTTCCTGCTCGACGACGATGTGCTCATCGACGCCGGCACCGGCGTCGGCGACCTCACGCTCGACGAGTTGACGGGCATCGACCACATCCTCGTCACGCATTCGCACCTCGACCATGTGCTGGGCATCGGCCTGCTGGCCGACAGCGTGGCCCGGCGCCGCCTGTCGCGCCAGCACAGCCGCCGCGGGCCGATCCGCGTGCACGCGCTGCCGCAAACGGCGGACGCGCTGCGCACCCACATCTTCAACGGCGCCATCTGGCCCGACTTCACGCGCCTGCCGAGCCCCGAACACCCGCTGCTCAAGTTCGAACCATTCGCGGTCGGTCAGACCTTGCAACTCGGCGGCCGGCGCATCGAGGTGCTGCCGGCCGAGCACACGGTGCCCGCGGTGGGCTTTGCGGTGACGCCGGAAGGCAATGAAAGCGGAGCCTGGGTGTTCACAGGCGACACTGGTCCGAACCCGGCGTTGTGGCGGCGCCTCACCGGCATGCGCATCGCC
>JANMHY010000351.1:0-3276 GCA_031375525.1 Burkholderiales bacterium | reverse complement strand
GCACGACGCCGCCGAGCGCGTCGAGCCGGTGCGCGCCCTTGTTGTGCTCGGGCAGCGCGGCGAGCAATGCCGCGGTGTACGGGTGGCGCGGCGCGTCGAAGAGTTTGTTCGCGGGCGCGGTTTCGACGACCTGGCCGGCATACATCACTGCCACGCGCTGCGCCTGCTGCGCCACGAGTGCGAGGTCGTGCGTGATCAGCACCAGCGCCATTTGCCGCTCGGCTTGCAGCCGCGCCAGCAGCGCCATGATCTGCGCCTGCACGGTGACGTCGAGCGCGGTCGTCGGCTCGTCGGCGATCAGCAGGCGCGGGTTGGCGGCAAGTGCGATGGCGATGCCGACGCGCTGGTTCATGCCGCCGGAGAGCTGGTGCGGGTAGGCGTGCACGCGGTTCTTTGCGTCGGGCATCTCGACCTGATCCAGCAGCTCGACGATGCGGCGCTGCTGTTCGTCGCCGCGCAGGCCGAGATGCTCGGCCAGCACCTCGCCGACCTGAAAGCCGACGGTGTAGGCCGGGTCGAGGCTGGCCAGCGCGTCCTGAAAGACGATCGCGATGGCGCGGCCGACGACGCCGCGGCGCTCGCGCGGACTCATGTGCAGCAGGTCGCGGCCATCGAAGCGGATGGCGTCGGCGCTGACCTTGCCGGGCGCATCGACCAGGCCGAGCAGCGCCAGCATTGCGACGGACTTGCCCGAGCCCGACTCGCCGACGATGCCGAGCACTTCGCCGGCCTCGACGGCGAGGTCCACGCCATCGACCGCGGTGAAGCCGCCGAAGTCGACGCGCAGGTTGCGGGCTTCGAGCAAGATCGTCACGAGAGTTTTATCAACTTCGGATCGAGCGCATCGCGCAGCCCGTCGCCGACAAGATTGATCGACAGCACCGACACCAGAATCGCCAGCCCCGGCATCGTCACCACCCACGGCGCGCGGGCGATGTAGTCGCGCGCCGACGCCAGCATCGTGCCCCACTCCGGCAACGGCGCCGGCACGCCGAGGCCGAGAAAACCGAGCGCCGCCGTCTCCAGCACGGCCGAAGAAAACGCCAGCGTGGCGTTGACGATCAGCGGCGCCAGGCAGTTCGGCAGCACGGTGATGAACATCAGGCGCAGCGTGCCGGCGCCGGCGATGCGGCTGGCCGTCACGTACTCTTTGCCGACTTCGCCCATCGCCGCGGCGCGTGCCAGGCGCGTGGTGCCGGGCAGCGAGCCGACCGCAATCGCGATCATCGTGTTCAGCAAGCCCGGGCCGAGGATGGTGATGACGCAGATCGCCAGCAGGATGCCGGGCAGCGCCAGCAGCACGTCCATCGTGCGCATGATCGGCGGCGACAACACGCGCTCGTTGAAGGCGGCGACAAGGCCGAGGATGACGCCGGGGATCAGCGCCATCAGCACCGACATGACGCCGATGGCCAGCGAGATGCGCGCGCCGTGCATCAACCGCGACAGCAGGCAGCGGCCGAGCTCGTCGGTGCCGAGCGGGTAGATGAGCAGGCCGCCGTCTTGCCACAGCGGCGGCGTCAGCATGTGTTGGCGGAATTGTTCTAGCGGGTCGTGCGGCGCGAGCCAGGGCGCGAACAGGGCGGCGGCGCCGATGAGCAACAACACGACGAGCGCGATCAGCGCACCGCGATTCGCCGCGAAGCCGCTCCAGAACTCGCGCAGCGGGCCGGGCGGCGCGAGGGCTTCGACAGGCAGAGGCCGAACGGTGCTGTTCATCGATCCCGAATCCGCGGGTCGGCCACGCCATACAGCACATCAACCACCAGGTTCGCCGCGATGAACGTCAGCGCCGAGATCAGGATGCCAGCCTGCACGACGGGGTAGTCGCGGCGGCCGATCGACTCGAACAGCCACTTGCCGATGCCCGGCCACGAAAAGATGGTCTCGGTGAGCACCGCGCCGCCGAGCAGCGCGCCGGTTTGCAGGCCGACCACGGTGATGACAGGGATCAGCGCATTGCGCAGGCCGTGCACGACGACGACGCGCAGCGGCGACAGGCCACGCGCACGCGCGCTGCGCATGAAGTCTTCGCGCAGCACTTCGAGCAGCGAAGAACGCGTCATGCGCGCGATCACCGCCATCGGCACGGTGCCGAGCACGAGGGCCGGTAGCAGCAGGTGTCGCAGCGCGGACGTGAATGCGCCAGCCTCGCCCGACAACACGCTGTCGATCAGCATGAAGCCGGTGCGCGCTTCGATGTCGTACTCGATGGCGATGCGGCCCGACACCGGCGTCAGACCGAGATCGACCGAGAACACCATGATCAGCACCAGGCCCCACCAGAAGATCGGCATCGAGTAGCCGAGCGTGGCCAGGCCCATCACGCCCTGGTCGATGAACTTGCCGCGGCTCAATGCCGCCAGCGCGCCGAGCGAGACGCCGACCACGAGCGCAAGCAACAACGCCGCCGATGCCAATTCGATCGTCGCCGGAAACAGCGCCGCGAACTCACGCGACACCGGCTCGCGCGAGACGATCGACGTGCCGAGGTCGCCGCTAACCGTTTGCTTGAGATACCGCCCGTACTGCACCAGCAGCGGCTGATCCAGCCCCAACTGCGTCACCAGCCGAGCATGCGCTTGCGCGTCGAGCTTGCGCTCGCCGACCATGACTTCGATCGGATCGCCGGGCACCAGGCGGATCAGGAAGAACGCCGCCAGCGTGATGCCGATGAACGTCGGCAGCAGCAGCGCGAGTCGCTTGAGCAGGAAGGCGATCAAGGTGAATGAAAAACGGGGTCACTGAGGACCCCGTGATGGTGGCACGAAGCCAACCTTAGAAAAACTTGTGCGTCAGACGCACGTTGAAAGCGCGGCCGCGCGGGTCGCCGACGCGCGCATCCCAGCCCGCACCGGCGACGTTGTCGACGTTGTGGTTCGAGAACGGCGGGTCGCGGTCGAAGAGGTTGGTGATGCCCGCCGTCAGCTTGGTGTTCTTCATACCGCTGTAGCTGACCGACAGGTTGTACAGCGTGTAGGCCTTGACCTTGGTCTGGAAGCCGAGGTCTTGCAGGATGACGCCGCTGCCGAAGCCATCGACCTCGCTCTTGTAGCCCGACTTGTAGATCTGCGTGAACGTCGTGCTCCAGTCGCCGCTCTCGAAGCCGAAGGTCGCGGTGTGCTTCCAGCGCAGCTTCAGATCCCACAGGAAGTCGAAGTCGCCGAACTCGCCGACGCGCTCGCTTTGCGGCTCGTTGGCGGATTTGCGCGACTTGAAGCTCTTCAGGTACGTGCCGTCGAGCTCGGCCGTCCACTTGCCGATGGCGTTTTTGTG
>JANMHY010000337.1:0-5969 GCA_031375525.1 Burkholderiales bacterium | reverse complement strand
GCAGGCGCTGGCGGCGGCGAGCGACTTTCTCGTCGTCATCACGCCCGGCGGCGCGGCGACGCGCAAGATGATCGATGCCTCGGTGCTGCAAGCGCTCGGCCCCAAGGGCCACCTGATCAACGTCGCCCGCGGCTCGGTGGTCGATGAAGCGGCGCTGATCGACGCGCTGCAACGCGGCGTCATCGCCGGCGCCGCGCTCGACGTGTTCGAGAACGAACCGAACGTACCCGAGGCGCTGCGTGCGCTCGACAACGTGGTGCTGGCGCCGCACATCGGCAGCGCCACCGTGGCCACGCGGCATGCGATGGCGAACCTCGCCTTCGAGAACCTGCGCGCGTTTTTTGCCGGCGAGCGTCCGCCGACGCCGGTGCCCGAATGCCGCTGAGCATTGTGGTGATGGGCGTCTCCGGCTGCGGCAAGAGCACCGTCGGCACACGCCTGGCCCAGCAGCTCGGCGCCACGTTCCTCGACGCCGATGACTTCCACCCGCCGGCCAACGTCGAGCGCATGCGCGCCGGCGTCGCTCTGACAGACGCCGAGCGCACACCGTGGCTCGGCGCGCTGGCGGCGCGGCTGGCGGCGGCCGGCGCCGCCGATGAAACCGTGGTGCTGGCCTGCTCGGCGCTGAAGCGCAGCTACCGCGACGCGTTGCGCCGCGGCGCGCCGGCGCTGACGCTGGTGCACCTCGCCGGCAGCCCGGCGCTGCTGGCCGAGCGCATCACCGCGCGGCCCGGTCACTACATGCCGCCGACGCTGTTGCCGAGCCAGCTGGCAACGCTCGAACTCCCAGGCGCCGACGAGCGTGCGATCACGCTCGACGTTGCCGCCGCCACCGACGACCTCGTCGCCGCCATCCTGAGAACGCTGTCATGACCACCTTCGCCCAAGTCATTCTCGAAACCGGCCCGGACGGCCGCGCGCGCTTTCGTGAGCAGGCCATCGCGCTGTCCGAAGGCAAGCCCGCAGCGCGCCTGTCACCGCTCGTGCCCAGCGGCGGCCTGCAATGGCGCGAGAGCCCGGTCGGTTTTCGCAGCGACATCCACTGCACCGAGACCCCGCAGTGGCTGTTCGTGTTGAGAGGCGCGATGGAGATCGGCCTGCAGGACGGCAGCACGCGGCTGTTCCGCCCCGGCGAGCATTTCTACTCGGACGACACACTGCCTACGGGCGCGGTGTTCGATGCCAAAGTTCACGGCCACTGGAGCCGTCAGGTCGGCGACACGCCGCTGGTCACTGCATTCGTGCGCGCTTAGCGCAGGGCGCCCTCCGTCAAGACCGCCACCGGCCGCGCTGTCGTTGCTGTGGCCGCTGGTTAACGTCTGGCGCGCGCGCCGCGCCTGAGCAACGACCCGGCCGGGGTGACAATGGCCGGGCGCGCCGCATCGGCGCGCGCTCCACCCGACCCATGAACTTCCACCTGACCCCTGACCACATCGAGATGGTGTGGCGGCTGCTCGCCGCACTGTTCGCCGGTGCGCTGATCGGCTACGAGCGCTCGTACAACGGCCGGCCAGCGGGCTTTCGCACGCATGCGCTGGTCTGCATGTCGTCGAGCCTGTTGATGCTGGTCACGGTCTATGAAGCGTCGTGGGTGCAGACCCCCCCGGACTCGGTGCGGCTGGACCCGACGCGCATGGCCCAGGGCATCATGACCGGCATCGGTTTTCTCGGCGCCGGCGCGATCATCAAGGAAGGCCTGACGGTGCGCGGCCTGACGACGGCGGCGTCGATCTGGATCACGGCCGCGATCGGCGTGCTCGCCGGCATCGGCTTTTACTTTCCGCTGGTCGTCAGCGTGGCGCTGACGATGAGCGTGCTGTCGGTCTTTCGCTGGATCGAGAGCGCGATGCCGACGCAAGCCTACTTCCAGTTCGACGTGCGCCTGGCGCGCGACGGCGGCCTCGATGAAGACTCCTTGCGCGAACTGCTGGCGAAGCACGGTTTTTCGATCGCCAACTTCAGCCACCGCTTCGACGGCGAAGGCGGCATCAAGCGCCACGGCATGGTGATGCGCACCAAGGACCGAAAGGCGGCGTCGCGGCTGGCCGACACGCTGGAGGCGCATCCGGCGATCCTCGATTTCAGGATCGCGCCGACCGGCGACTGACGCGCGCGACTTCGTTCACGCGCACCAACACTACTTTACGCAACGTCGCACAAGCGCATTGCAGCGCAGCCGCACGATGCCGGTCATGAACACCGCAGTACGCTTTGTCGGCCCCGCCCTCTTGTTGTCGATCGCTGCGTTGCTCGCCGCTTGTGGCGGCGGTGACGGCACGCCAGCACCGCCGCCGGCAGCGGCGCCGCCGTCCGTCGAGCGCGACGTGCTGCCGGCGAGCACCGACGCCGCCATCGACACCGACCTCGACGTCCACGTCGCCATCAACCCCGCGCCCGCGGTCACCGCCAAACAGCGCCTGTTCGTTTTCATGCCCGGCTCGTTCGGCAAGCCGCAGAACGTGCGCGCGATCGTCCGCGAAGCAGCGGCGAGCGGCCTGCACGCCATCGGCCTGAACTATCCGAACAACGCCACGGTGGGCTCGCTGTGCAGCGGCAGCGCCGACGCCAACTGCCACGGCAACGTGCGCACCGAGATCCTGACCGGCACCGACACCACCGGCCTGGTCAGCATCACGCGCGCCAACTCGATCGAGAACCGGCTGATCAAACTGCTGCAAGCACTGCACGCCCAGGCGCCGGCGGAAGGCTGGAACGCTTACCTGACCAGCGCCGGCCAGCCCGACTGGCCGCGCATCCGCGTCGCCGGCCATTCGCAAGGCGGCGGCCATGCCGGCGTCATTGCCAAGCGCTACGCGGTCGATCGTGCGATCTACTTCAGCGCGCCGGCCGACACCGTGGCCGGCCAACCGGCGGCCTGGATGTCCGCCGTGGGGGTGACGCCGGGCACGCGCCAAGCCGGCTTTGGCCATGTGCGCGATGAACTCGTCTCGCTGGCGCTGATCAGCGCCGCCTGGCAGGCGTTGGGTGTGACCGGCCCGCTGACCTCGGTGGACGGCGCGACGGCGCCCTTCGGCGGCGCACGCCAGCTGACGACCGACGCCGCCGCGAACCCGAGCGGCACGGCGCAGGCGCCGCTGCACGGCTCGACGGTGGTCGACGACGTGACGCCGCGCGCCGCCGACGGCACGCCGCTGTTCGCGCCGGTGTGGCGTTACCTGGCGCTCGATTGACGGCTGACGCACGACGGTCTCATCGATACTGCCCACACGACGCTGCGCGCCGCGCGGGCTGCGCAGCGTCCGAAAGGTGCTGATCGATCATGAAGTTCCAGATGGCCAAGAACTCGCTGTTCGCGATCCTGCTGCGCTCGCCGTGGTGGGCCAGCGCAGGCCTGGGCCTCCTGCTCGGGCTGCTGGGTGTGGCCTTGCTGCCCGAGACGTATCGCCTGGCGGGTGCGCTGTCGGGTTTGCCTTTCATCGTCATCAGCGTGCTGGCCGCCTGGCGCGGCGCCAAGCTGCCGAGCGCGGCGCGTGTCGCCCAGACGCAGCAGGCGCTGGCCGCGATGACCTGGCCTGCCTTCGCCGGCCTGCTCGAACAGGCGTTCCAGCGCGACGGCTACACGGTGGTGGCGCGCGAGCCGCGCGCGACGCCGGCGATCGACTTCGTGCTCGAACGCAAGGGCCGGCGCATGCTGGTCTGCGCGCGGCGCTGGAAGTCCGCCCGCACCGGGATCGAAACCCTGCGCGCCCTGCAGGCTGCCCGCGAGGCGTTCGGCGACGAGCTGCCCCACGACGCGCTGCTGATCGGCCTGGGCGAGCCGACCGACAGCGCGCGGCCGTTCGCCGCCGAGCACCGCATCGCCCTCTGGCAGGCCGCCGAGCTGGCGCAGGCCCTGCGTGGCTTGCCGCTGCGCGGCGGCTGATGCGCCGACGGGGCAGCGATCGTCAGGCCGCGCGCACGGTCAGGCGTTCGAGCCCGCGCAGGTTGATCAACGGCCGCCACGCCGGCGTCTCGTCGGTCCACTGCAGTTGCGGGTAGCGCGCCAGCAGGCGCTCGAACGCGATCTCGCCTTCCAGCCGCGCCAGCGGCGCGCCGACGCAGTAGTGGATGCCGGCGCCGAAGGCCAGGTGCGGGTTCGGCGAGCGGGTGATGTCGAAGCGGTCGGGGTCGGCGAACACGGCGGGGTCGCGGTTGGCTGCGCCGAGCATGAAGAACAGGATCTGGCCGGGCGGCACGACGCTGTCGCCGACCGCATACGGCTGCACCGTGTGGCGCGGCACCATGTTGACCGAGCCTTCGTAGCGCAGCATCTCGGCCACCGCGCCGGGCAGCAGCGCCGGCGGATCGCTGCGCAGGCGCGCCAGCGCAGCGGGGTGGCGCAGCAGCGCCAGCGCGCCGTTGCCGATCAGGTTGGTGGTGGTCTCGTGGCCGGCGATGAACAGCAGCACCAGGTTGCCGAGCAACTCGTCGTCGCTCAGCGTGCCGTCGCCGTCGTCTTGCGCGCGGATCAGCGCGCCGAGCAGATCGTCGCGCGGCGCGGCGCGGTGGCGCGCCACGTGTTCACGCAGGTAAGCCACCATCTCGTCGCCCGCGGTCGCAGCCATCGGCCGCCAGGCTTTGCGCTGCACCGGCTCCATCATCAGCGCCAGCGTGTCCGACCAGGCCTTGGTCTGCGCGAAGTCGGCCGCCGGCAGGCCGAGCACGTCGCAGATCACGCGCACCGGCAGCGGCTGCGCCAGGCCGGCCATCAGGTCGAAGGGCTCGTTCGATCCCGGCGCGGGCAAGGCAGCGAGCAGCTCGTCGGTGATCTGGCCGACGCGCTCGCGCAGCGCTTCGATCACCGGCGGCTTGAAGGCGCCGTTGACCAGGCGGCGCAATCGCGTGTGCTTGGGCGGGTCGTTCATCAGCATCCACTGCAAGGTGGTGCGCTCGAGCGTCGAGTCGGCGACGAAGGGGCGCAGCGTGTCCCACGCCGGCAGGCGCCAGGGTTCGCGGCTGAGTTGGTTGTCGCGCAGACCGGCGCTGACGTCGGCATGGTGGCCGACCAGCCAGATGCCGATCACGTCGCGCTCGATGCGGCCGCGCTCGCGCAAGGCGTGCAGCAGCGGGTACGGGTTGTCGCGGAACGCGGGGTCGCGCATGTCGACCGGGGTCATCGTCGGCTCCTCATCCTGCCGGCGTGCGCGCTGCGTTCATCACCAGCGCGAGCAGGCCGTAGTAGCCGCAGATCGAGGTGAGATCGACGACGCCCTGTTCGCCAAATCGCTCGACGGCAGCGGCCCAGCACGCATCGCTGACCTGACCGCGCCCATTCAGCAACTCGACGCAGTAGTCGTGCGCCAGCGCTTCGTCGTCGGCCATCGCGGCAGGGCGCTGGCCGCGCTCGATGGCGTCGATGGTCACGCCAGCAATGCCTTCGCGCTGCGCAATCGGCGCGTGAATGGCCCACTCGACCGGCTGCTTGTAGTGCGCCGAGGTGACGAGGATCGCCAGCTCGCTCAGGCGCGTGCCGATCGACGAGCGGTAGCGCAGATAGGCACCGAGGTTCTGCACGTGGCCGGCCAGTTCCGGGCTGCGCAGCAGCGGCACGAAGGGCGGCAGCACGGCCTTGCGCGGGCCGGCGATCATCGCTTCGGCGACTTCGCGTTGGGCTGGCGTCCAACGCTCTGGTGGGATAGGGGGCAGGCGGTCGGTCGTCATGTGGCGATCGCCTCGTCGATCGAAATCGCCAGCCGATCGACGATGGTTTCGATCTCCGCCTCGCTGGCGATGAACGGCGGCGCGAGCAGCACGTGGTCGCCATGCAGGCCGTCGATCGTGCCGCCCATCGGGTAGCAGAGCAGGCCGTTGGCGAAGGCGCGCGCCTTGATGCGTGCATGAAGTTTCTTCGCCGGATCGAAGGTGGCTTTGGTCTGGCGGTCCTGCACCAGCTCGACGCCGACGAACAGGCCACGGCCGCGGATGTCGCCGACGTGGGTATGCGCGCCCAAGCGCTGTCGCAACGAGGC
>JANMHY010000302.1:0-6140 GCA_031375525.1 Burkholderiales bacterium | reverse complement strand
AACTCCTGCTTGGAGACCATGCCGTCACCGTTGGCATCCATGCGGGGCATGGTGTTCGTGTGCGCGGCGGCGAAGGACGCCGTGGTGCCAGCCAACAGCGCGGCGGCGACAATGAAACGCGAAGTCTTCATGAGATTCCTTGTTGAAGAGTGGACTCTCCCAGGGGCAATCGACGTGCCCGGCACTCACGATGCCCCGAAAGCCTTGCCGCCAGGCCCGGTCAACTTGAAGCCTGCCTTGATACCGCGCTTGGCAAACCAGCCCTGGTTCATCTCGAGCACATAGCGCACCGGCTTGTCGGAACAATGGCTGTCCTGCGTCTGCGGCTTCATCTCGAAGGTGTTGACCACCGTGCCGTCGTCGGCGACAAACGCAATCGACAGCGGCAGCAGCGTGTTCTTCATCCAGAAGCATTGCACCGATGGCTGCTCGAAGACGAACAGCATGCCCTCGTGCTGCGGCATCTCTTTGCGGTGCATGAGGCCGGTGGCGCGTTGCTCGCCCGTGGCCGCGACCTGGGCGCGGATGTTGTGCATGCCGGCTTGCAGTTGCACGACAGGCAGGTTCATCTGCGGCGCTTCCTGCGCCAGCAATGGCAGGCCGAAAAGAGCCAACAACGTGCCGAAGGCCAGGCGATAGGTCAAACTCATGGTGTGGGTGCCGGATGCGTCGGCCGATTATCGGTTGCCGCGTTCAACGCCAAGACTCGTTCCCCCGTGCACATGAAGAGAGGCGACAGCGCATGAGCGTTCCTTCCACCTGTGACCTGTGCGACGCGCATGAACGCCATCCGGCGCTGCGGGTCTTGCCGCCGCTGTTCCGCGCCTTCGGTGGTGTCGCGGCGTTTCAGGGGCCGGCCGCCACGCTGCAATGCTTCGAAGACAACTCGCTGGTGCGCACGGCGCTCGAAGAAGCGGGCAATGGCCGCGTGCTGGTGATCGACGGCGGCGCATCGCTGCGCTGTGCGCTCGTCGGCGGCAACCTGGCAGCGATCGGCGCCAAGAACGGCTGGGCTGGCATCGTCATCGACGGCTGCGTGCGCGACGAAGCCGAGATGGCCGCCTTGCCGATCGGCGTGCGCGCGCTGGGTCTGCACCCTCTGCGCAGCCAGAAGCGCGGCGAAGGCCGGCGCGACGTGACGGTGCGGCTGCAAGGTGTGACGGTGCAGCCCGGCGAGTGGATCGTCGCCGACGCCGACGGCGTGATCGTGCTCGACAAGGCCCCCGCATGAAAGCGCGCCAACGCGCCGCTGCGGCGCCTGTCGAAGACCCGAGCGAAGCCATCGCCCGCCAATGCCGCAAGCTGGTCACGCAGCGCGCGATGTTCGCCGCCGGTGTGGCCATGGTGCCCATCCCGGGCCTCGACTGGCTCACCGACGTCGGCGTGCTGGTCAAGCTGCTGCCCGAGATCAACCGCGCTTTCGGCCTCACGCCCGAGCAGATCGAGCAACTCGCGCCCGATCGCAAGCTCGTCGTCTACAAAACCATCAGCGCCGGCAGCGGCATGATCGTCGGCCGCATGGTCACGCGCGAGCTGGTGATCCAGGTGCTCAAGGTCGTCGGCGTGCGGCTGACGACGCAGCAGGCCGCCAAGTTCGTGCCGATCGCCGGGCAAGCGGTCTCGGCGATGCTGACCTTCGGCGCCCTCAAGTACGTTTGCGAGCAGCACATCCGCCAATGCCAGTCGGTATCGCGTCAATTGGCGCTGCCGGCGCCCGATCTGCCGATAGCCGAAAGGGTAGACCGCTAGAATCTCGCCTTCGTCGGGGTGTAGCGCAGCCTGGTAGCGCAACTGCTTTGGGAGCAGTAGGTCGCGAGTTCGAATCCCGCCACCCCGACCAATCGACGCCGCGGCCCCGAAGACGCCGCGGCCGATGTCATCGAACTGCCAGCAGCTGCCGCAGCTTCACGAACGCCAGCCCCGCCATGACCGCGTCGTTCAACGCGTCATGGGCCGAGCGCAGCGGCAGCGCCAGGTCGTTCATCATCGTCGCGAAGCGCAGGTCGATCGTGCCGCCGCGGTCCTGCGGCGGCAACTGCCGGTTCTTGAAGTCGTAGTACATGGCCGAGACCTCGATCTTCGGCTGCGGCAGGTGCACGCCCAGCAGCGGCCAGATCTCGCGGTTGAGCATCGCGACGTCGAACTCGAGGAAGTAGCCCACCAGCGGCCGGCTGCCGATGAAGTCCAGCAGCCGGCGCATCGCCTGCTCGGGGTTCATGCCCTGTGCGACGTCCTGCTCGCGCAACTGGTGCACACGCACGCTGTCGGCGTCGAGTGCGCGCTCCGGCCGCACCAGCAGTTCCAGGCGCTGGCTCGTCAGCAGCCGGTTGCCGGCAATGCGTACTGCGCCAATCGAGATGATCTGATCGCGGTTCACGTCGAGTCCGGTCGTTTCGCAGTCGAGCGTTACCCATTCGTCGGCCGGCGGCGGGTCGTACATGAACGCGAAATGCGCGTCGGCCAGGTGGTACAGCAACCAGCTGCGTCGCAAGGGTTCGAACCAGCGCAAGGGGCTACGCTTCCAGGTGGAACTGGTGCCGCACCAGCGTCTTGAAGCGCTTGACGACCGCCAGCGAGTCCTTCAGAAGATCACGCTCGAGGCTGCTCAGCCGCCCCGTCGGAACACCGCCGGAGACCGGGCGCTCTGCATCGATCTCGGCCAGCCCGGCCTTCAGCTTCAACCCCATCAGGAAATGCATGCTGTCGGCGAGATCGGTCGCCAGCGCGGCCGGCAGGCGGCCGGCCGCGACCAGCGCGTCGAGCCGCTCCACGGTGCCCGTTGCCGCCACGTGCTGGCGTAGAGCGAGGCTGCGCACGCCGTGCACGATCGGGAAGATGCCGGCTTTCTTCAGGTCCATCGTTTCCTGCTCGCCGATCAGCAGCAGCCGGTTCCACCAGCCGGCGGAGGCATCGGGGAACGAGTCGATCGCCGCGGCAAAACGCCCCAGCATCGCGTCATCGGTCGCGACGAGGCGGTCGACTTCGGCCCGCACACCCGCCAGCAACGCGGCGTCGCCAGCCACCGCATGGGCGTCGATGAAGATCGCGAGGGCCATCAGACCCTCGGGATCGGGCCGCAACAGCCAATGGCGCACGGTGGTGGCGAAGTCGGACGCGCTGCGCCGCCAGGCCGGGTTGCTGACCATGATGCCGCCCGGGCAGTCGGGGTAGCCGAAGTCGCGCAAGGCCTGCGAGAAACGCACGCAGGCCTGTTCCACCTGCGTGTCGCTCACGGCCGTACCGTCGCGCACGATCAACCCGTTGTCCTGGTCGGTCTTGAGCAGTTGCTCCCCGCGCCCTTCACTGCCCATCACGAACAGGCAGCTATCGGCCTGCAGCGCGGGCGGCGCGATGAGCTGCCACGCGCGCTCGAACAGCTTGGCATTCAGCGCCTGGACCAGTTTGCCCGCCTGGCCAACCTTGGTGCCGCCGCGATACAGCAGCGCGACGAAACGCGTGATCCGCGCCGCAGCGGCATGCAGTTCGCCGAGCTCCTTCGCCTGCGCGATCTGCACCGCAATCACATACGAGTGGTTCGACAGAAAGCTCAACAGGTCGAGTTGCTCGAGCAGCCCTGTGATGCGCTCGTTCTCGGTCACCACCAGCCGATGGACCTGATGCTGGATCATCAGCGCCAGTGCGTCGAACAGCGGCGCGTCGGGCGCGATCGTCACCAGGTTGAAGGTCGCCAGCTCGCGCACCGGCAGCGTGGCCAGCGGCCGGCCGTCGACGATGGCGCGCTGCAAGCCGGTGTTGGTGAAGATGCCCAGCCGCTCGCCGTCGCGCACCAGCACGCTGCTGCAGTGCTGCGCCTGCATCACGCCGGCGACGTCAACGATGCCGGTGCTGCCTTCGACGACATGCGCCGGGCGCAGGAAGGCCTCGCCGACACGCGACATCGTCAGCGCCTGCATTTCGCGCTGGCTGTGGCGCTGCGCCAGCGCGCCGAGCTTGTTCGACAGGTCCGAGAACAGCAACGCGCTGAAGGTGGCGTTGCGAGTGATCAGTTCGTTGACCGCGGCCTTGGCCAGTTGGTAGGCCACGACCTCCTCGGCGGCACGGAAGCGGCTGCTCGCGCGGCCGGCCACCAGCGAGCGACCGTCGAAACAGTCGTTGGGGCCGTAGGTGGTGACCAGCTCGTCGGCGTCGAACTGCGCGACATGGCCCTTGATGATGACGAACAGGTGCGAGGCCTCGGCGCCGGTTTCGAGGATCGTCTCGTCGGCACGGAAATACGCGATGTCGACACTGTCGCGCACGACCCGCTGCTCGTCGGCATCGAGGCAGTCAAAAGGCGAGGCCGTGAAGTCGAACGCGTTGGGCATGGTGCATCATCGCAAGCCTCAGGAGCATAGCGAATGCCATCCCGCGCCGATATCACACCCGTGCCCGCCGAGCATCGCAAAGTGATCGTCGCATCGAGCCTGGGCGCCATGTTCGAGTGGTACGACTTCTATCTTTACGGCGCGCTCGCGCCCGTGCTCGCCGGTGTCTTTTTCGCCGGCCCCGGTGATCGGGTGGCGCTGGTTGCCACGCTGCTGGCCTTCGCCGCTGGTTTCGTCGTGCGGCCGGTGGGCGCGCTGGTCTTCGGCCGGCTCGGCGACCTGATCGGTCGCAAGTACACCTTCCTGCTGACGCTGCTGCTGATGGGTGTTGCCACCTTCGCGATCGGCGTGCTGCCGGGCCACGCGACGCTGGGCGTTGCCGCACCGGTGGCGCTGGTCGTGTTGCGGCTGCTGCAGGGCCTGGCGATCGGGGGCGAGTACGGCGGTGTCGCCACCTATGTCGCCGAACACGCACCGCGAGGGCGGCGTGGGTTCTACACCGGCTGGATCCAAACCACCGCGAGTCTCGGCCTGCTGCTCGCGCTACTGGTCATCACGGGCCTGCGCAGCGTGCTCGGCGAAGCGGCGTTTTCCGAGTGGGGATGGCGCATCCCTTTCCTGCTGTCGATCGTGCTGCTGGCCATCGGCTTCTGGGTTCGGCTCAGCCTGCACGAGTCACCGCTGTTCCGGCAACTGAAACAAAGCGGCGGCGCATCGCGTAAACCGCTGGCCGAGGCCTTCGGTCGCTGGCGCAACGTTCGCCTGGTGTTGATCGCGCTGTTCGGTCTGGTGGCAGGTCAGGCGGTGGTCTGGTACACGGGCCAGTTCCAGGCGCTGTTTTTTCTGACGCTGCAGCTCAAGGTCGACCCGACGACCGCGAGCCTGATGATGTGCGCTGCGCTGGCTCTGGGGATGCCCTTGTTCGTCGTCTTCGGTGCGCTGTCGGACCGCATCGGCCGCAAGCCGATCATCCTCGCGGGCTGCCTGCTTGCCGCGCTGGGGTACCTGCCGCTGTTCAAGGCGCTGACCGCTGCGGCGAACCCAGGATTGGCCGCGGCGCAGGAGCGAGTGGTGACCACGTTGACGGCCGACCCGGCGGCGTGTAAGTGGCACTTCGACCCGACCGGGACCCTGCAGCCCAGCAGCGGCTGCGATGTCGCCAAGCGACGGCTGTCGGATCGCGCGGTGCGCTACACCACGCTGGCCGGCAGCGGCCAGGCCGTCGTCGACGTGGGCGGCGACCGCATCGACGTCGTGTCCGACGATGACGCCACGCTGCGCCGGCTTGACGCGGCGCTTGATGCCGCAGGCTACCCTGCACGTGCCGACCCGGCGCGCATCGACCATCTGCTCGTGATCGGCATCCTGTGGCTGCTGGTCGTCTTCGTGACGATGGTCTACGGCCCGATCGCGGCGATCCTGGTCGAGATGTTCGCCACGCGGGTGCGCTGCTCGTCGGTGAGCCTTCCGTACCACCTGGGCAACGGCTGGTTCGGCGGCCTGCTCCCCAGCACGGCGTTTGCGATCGCGGTGCAGACGGGCAACATGTACAGCGGCCTGTGGTATCCGATCGTGATCGCCCTGGCCACCTGTGCGATAGGCATCGTGTTCGTCGACGAGACCAAGGGCGTCGATCTCGAGTCTGTGGGAAGTTAGCGCAGTAATCGGCCCGCGCGCGCCGCAAATCGCCCCGAAGAAACTCTGTGCCGCTGCGTTGTGGCAAGGTGGAACGCGGCGCCGGGGAAGACCGTTGCAGCAATGGTGCGTACTGCCCGCGGGTTAGCGTGGTCATGGGCTGCGTCATCGACATTGGTG
>JANMHY010000299.1:0-3373 GCA_031375525.1 Burkholderiales bacterium | reverse complement strand
CCGCACCACGTGGCCCACAGCCTCGACAAGCTGGCCCTGAGCTCGCGCGGCCAGGCGGCGGCCTGGTACCACGCGAACGCGGGGTCGTAGGGGTCGGCTGCACTGCGGGCGCAAGCGGCCGAGGGGTACGATGGTTGAAAGGCCTGCCTGCCGCGGGCCTGTGGAGTTGCGCTTGCGTGGGGCACCCGCTCGCCGTCGGCGAGTCCAAGCCCTGGCAGCAGTCAGACATGCAATGACCCCGCACTCTCTCGGACCGACCGACGGACCGCTCTCGGCGCCGGCGGATCACGACGACTTCTTCGCCGGCACCAGCCACGTCCGGATCCTGCGGCACCTCGAACAAGCCATGGCGCAGGACGACCGCCTGATCGTGCTGACGGGCGACGAAGGCGTCGGCAAGACCACGGTCGTACGACGGCTGCTGAGCGGCTTCGACCGTGGCGCGATCTGGTGCGTGTCGCTTTCGGCGACGCGGCTCGACACCGGTGAGCTGCAGGGCTCGCTGGCGCGAGCCTTCGGCGCACCGACCGGCGAGGGATCCCCCGCAGCGCGGCATGCCGGGCTGCGTCGGCACCTGGCGTCGAATGCCAACGGGCGCACGATGCTCGCGGTGATCGACGACGCGCACGGCCTGCCCCCCGAGGCGATCCGTGAGCTCGGCGAGTTGACCTCCGAGGGACCGCTGCACGTGCTGCTGGTCGGCCGGCCGCCGCTGAACATGATCCTTCAGCAGCAGCTTCCGCTGCAGCCGGCGTCCTTGTCCTGTCATCTCGAGCCACTGCAGGAGACCGAGACGCCAGCGTACATCGTGCACAGGCTGCGCCGCGTCGGCTGGAACGGCACGCCCGAGTTCAGCGACGAGGCGCAGGCGCTGATCCATCGCTTCAGCCGCGGCGTGCCGCTGCGCATCGATCGGCTGTGCGACCGCCTGCTGCGCGCTGCGCGCAAGCGCGACGAGAAGACGATCGCGGCCGATGCGGTGCGGCGCATCGCGCGCCCGCGCCTCGAAGGCAACGCGATCCCGATGCTGACGACTGCGCTCGACGAGTCGCCGTCGGGCTGGGCCGAGTCGACCGACCTGCCGCCCGACTCCGAGCTGCCGCGCTGGGCACGCACCGCGGAGGGACCGGCCGCTTCCGACGCGGGTGCAGCGGCGCGGCGGCGCATCGGCCTCGCGTTGACGGCGGCGGTGGTCGCTTCAGCTCTCGCTCTCTGGGCCTATCGCTCCCTCGCGCCGCCGACGGTCGATGCCTCGAAGGCGACGACGCTGCCGTCGGTCGAGCAGCCAGTGTCGATGCAGACAGTGCCGCCGGCCGAGACGCCGACGCCCGCACCGCAGCCGCAGCCGCAGCCGCCCGCGCTGGCGAGCGAGCACGCACGGCCGCGCGCCGTGCCGGTCGATCCACCGCGTCCGGCCGCAGCGCTGCCACGCGCTGCCGTCACCGCCCCGCCACCGAACCGACCCGGCACGCCGGGCGCTAAACCACCGCCAGTGCCCGGCCCCTGCACCGCGACGGTCGCGGCGCTCGGGCTGTGCACGTCCACCGAGAACCCACCATGACGCGTTTTTGCCAGCAGCTTTGGGCCCCGATCGCAGCGCTGTTCGCCGCACTGACCTGCGCCTGCGCTTCGGCCCAGGTGCCCTACAAGATCGTCACAGCATCGGAGCGCGGCACCTACATCCAGATCGGGCGTGACCTCGCGACCCTGGTGGCGCCCGACGCCGGCATCGCGCTGGAAGCACTGCCCTCGGCCGGTTCGGCCGAGAACGTGCGCCGCCTGCGCTTCGAGCCGGGCGTGAAGTTCGCGCTGGTGCAGTCGGACGTCTACCAGGCCTTCATCGACCAGGGCGAGAGCGGCAACGCCGAGGCGCGCCAGCTGGTGAGTCCGCTGCGCCTGATCATGCCCCTGTACAACGAGGAGATCTACTTCATCGCGCGCGCCGATTCGCCGCTGCAGTTCGTGCACGAGATCAAGGACGCGCGGCTCAACGTCGGCCCACTGCTCAGCGGCACCGCGATGTCGGCGACCACCCTGTACCGCCAGCTGTTCGGCACGGCCAGCCCCGAGGCCACGACGAGCTACCTGAGCAACGAGGAAGCCCTGGTCAAGCTCACCGGCGACAAGAGCGTCGACGTCGTCGTCGTCGTCGCCGGACAACCGGCCAAGCTGCTCGCCGACATGAAGCCGGAGGCGCGAGGGCTGGTCAAGCTGCTGCGCTTCGACGCCGAGCACCCGTCGAGCAAGGCCGCGCTGGGCACGTACTACCGCGCGACGATCCGCGCCGCGAGCTACCCGAACCTGCTGTCGGAAGACCTGCCCGGGCTGGCGGTGCAGGCCTACCTGGTCACCTACAACTACAACCTCGGCGCCACAGTCGGCACCATGACGCGCTTCGCCCGCTCGCTGTGCCAGAACTTCGCGACCCTGCAGGCCAAGGGCCATCCGAAATGGCGCGAGGTGCAGCTCGCGCTGCCGGAGTTGAAGGCGGGGTGGCGCTACTACCCGCCGGTGCAGAAGGAGCTGGCGAGCTGCATTGCGCGCACGCCGGTGCGCAGTCCCGCGGCGCCTCGGCCGTCGACGAAGCCGTGCAATCAGCAGGAGCGCGTGCTGGGGTTGTGCAGCTGAAGCGATGGGCGGCGTCGCGTCGCGCTGGTGATGTCGCGTTGCCTCAGAATCCGTTTGCGATGCCCGTTGCGCGGGCATGTGGCACCCGGTGGAGCCGATGCACTTCTTGTGGCCTCACAACCTGTGGTGGATGCTGGTGCTGCCGTTGCTGCCGGCGCTGTACCTGTGGCTGCTGCGCCGGGCCGGCAAGATGGCGCTGATGTATTCCAGCGTGCGCGTCGTGCGCGAGGCCACGGGCCGCACATGGCGGCGGCACGTTCCGCCGGCGCTGATCTTGATGGCCCTGTCGCTGCTGCTGCTGGCCCTCGCGCGTCCGACGGCGCCCGTGCCGCTGCCCTGGGCCAAGTCCACGATCCTGCTCGCGATCGACATCTCGCGCAGCATGCGCGTGGAGGACGTGAAGCCCTCGCGCATGGTGGCCGCGCAGGACGCGGCCAAGGCGTTTTTGGGCGAGGTGCCGAAGCACATCGAAGTGGGATTGGTCACCTTCGCGGGCAGTGCGCAAGTAGCTCAGCGGGCCACGATCGACCGCGCCTCGGTCGTCGGCGCGATCGACGCCATCCAGATGCAGCTCGGCACGGCCATCGGCAACGCCATCGTGGTGTGCCTGGCCGAGCTGTTCCCGGACCAGGGCATCGACCTCGGCGAGATGACCTTTGGCTCGCGCCGCCCCACCGCGCGCAGCCTGGACGAAAAGAAGGCCGACAGGCCAGCGCCGAAGGAGATCACGCCCGTGCCGCCCGGC
>JANMHY010000274.1:0-7767 GCA_031375525.1 Burkholderiales bacterium | reverse complement strand
GTGGGCCCGAATGTGATCGGGCTGGCTGCGCAGCAAGCGCGCATCGGCCAGCGACAGCGGCACGATCAGGTCGAAGTGCGACAGCTCGGTGCGGTCGATCGGCGCAAACGTCAGCTTGTGGGCGAGGCCGGCAAAACTCCGGCGCGTCGGCAGCTCCCAGGTGTCGTGCGGCGAGAACAGGATGCGCAGCGACCGCGGCGACGCGGCGGCTGCCAGCGGACGTTCGCGCTTCAGGTACCAGGCGCGGTGCGCGAGACTGCGCAGCTTCAGCACCGGGCGTTGCATTGGATGCATGGTGACCCCTCCAAGTGCAGTCGATCGTATTCAGGCGCGGCGCCGGCCAACGGTACTAATGCACTGTCCGGAGCAGCCGTTACAGTGCGGGCATGCGAATCGAGGTGCCGCACGACAAGAAACTGACGCACGAGATGGTGATCCCGATCCGCTGGGGCGACATGGACGCGATGGGCCATGTCAACAACACCGTCTATTTCCGCTACTTCGAGATCGTGCGCCTCGAGTGGCTGTTCAAGGTCGGCGCGCCGACCGACCCGAACGGCCTCGGCCCGGTGATCGTCAACGCCTTCTGCAACTTCATCCGCCAGCTCGAGTTCCCGGGCGACGTGCTGGCCAGGCACTACGTGGCCAACCCGGGGCGCTCGAGCTTCGACACATTCATCACGCTGGAGCGCGCCGACAACCCGGGCGTCATCTATGCCGAAGGCGGCAGCAAGACGGTGTGGACGGACTTCAAGGCGCAGAAGTCGGCGCCGTTGCCGCCGTGGTTGCGGGCGCTGGCGTCTTGAACGAGACGCGCGCGGCGACCGCGTTGCCCAGCTCGATCACCGCCAGCGCGTAGTAGCTCGACCAGTTGTAGCGCGTCACTGCCCAGAAGTTGCGCGTGCCGGCGATGTGGCTCGGCGCCGCGGCCTCGCCGTTGTGCAACTCGACGAGGGCCAGCGGCCCGTCGTGCGAGCGACCCTCGGCGGTCAGCGTGGCGCCGCGTTCGGTGAACTCGTCGGCCGAGAACAGCGGCAGGATGTCGGGGCCGAGCAGCAGCGCGCGGCTGGCCTCGTCGTCGGGCGCGCGCACGTCGAAGTGCGTCGGGCGACCGCGCTCCCAGCCGAAGTAGTTGAGGTAGCGGGCGACGCTGCCGATGGCGTCGGCGGCGCTGCCGGCGAGGTCGATGCGGCCATCGCCGTCGAAGTCCACCGCCCAGGTGTTCAGGCTGCTCGGCATGAACTGCGGCAGGCCCATCGCGCCGGCGAACGAGCCTTGCACCTGCGCCGTGTCGCAGCGCTCGCGCGCGCACCAGAGCAGGAACTGTTCGAGCTCGCTGCGAAAGAACGGTGCGCGGTCGCGGCGGCCGGCGGGGAAGTCGAAGGCCAGTGTGGCCAGCGCGTCGATGACGCGATAGGTTCCGGTCAAACGTCCGTAGTAGGTCTCGACGCCGATGACGCCGACGATGACCTGCGCCGGCACGCCCCAGCGTTCTTCGGCGCGCTGCAACCACGATGCGTTGGCGCGCCAGAAGGCGGCACCGGCAGCGATGCGCTCGCGCTCGACGAAGCGGGCGCGGTAAGCGGCCCAGTTCTTGACCGTGGCTTTGCCGTCCACGGTGGGCGGCGGCATGATCAGTTTCTGCACCGAGCCGACGAAGCGCGCGCGCTGCAAACGCTCGCGCAGCCAGCGCGCATCGAGCTCGCCGTGGCGTGCCGCGAGTTCGCCGGCGAAGCGCATCACGTCATCGCGCGTGCCGTACGCCGGTGGCTCGGCGTTCTTACCGGTCCCCGGCGGCTCCGTGGTCTTGCCGTTTGTTGTTTGAGCTGTAGCAACGCTTGCGAGCAGCGCCAACACGCACAGCGCCCGCTGCCATCCTTGTTTGTTCATGCGCGAATTATCGCGACGCGCCGCGCGCCGCCGCAGCCGTGGCATCGAAGCTGCGCCACCACGCCGCCGGCGGCCGCGCTGCAGCGTCGCGGCCGTAGCGCAACGTGTCGAGCGTTTCGAGCTGCGCCGCCAGCGCTTCACTGGCCGGGCCCAGACGCTTGCGCACGCGCTCGGCCCAGCGCCGCGGGCCTTCGTGATCGGCGGCTTCGACATCGAGCGCGTCGAGCCGCTTCGCCACGCGCGCGGCCAGACGCTGCCACGGATCGCGGTGGTGGCGGTCCCACCAGGCCCATGCGGCGCCGGCCAGGCTGCCGGCGCTGATGAGCGCGATCAGCAGGTAGGCCAGATCGATCGCCTGCGGCTGGCGCCAGCCCAGGCGCTGCATCAGGTCGACCTGCTCGTTCTTCGAGTAGCGCAGCACCCACTGATTCCAGCGGTTGTTGACGCGCTCCCACTGGCTGCGCAGCGTGGCCATCAGCTCCGGGCTGAGGCCCTCGATCGCGCCGGCGACGAAGCCGGGCCGCGGACGCAGCGAGCGCGAGCGCACGACGCGCTCCGGCGCTACCGCGGCGGTGGGATCGACGCGCACCCAGCCGCGGCCTTCGAGCCAGATCTCCGCCCAGGCATGGGCGTGGTTGTTGCGCACGATCAGGTCGCCGTCTTGCAGCACGGGGTCGGCGCCTTGGTAGCCGGTGACGATGCGTGCCGGCACGTCGAGCGCGCGCATGACGACGACGAAGGCGGCGCTGAAGTGCTCGCAAAAACCTTGGCGCCGGTCGAGCCAGAACTCGTCGATGGCGTGGCGGCCGTTCTCGTCGCCGTACTCGCCTGGCGTCAGCGTGTAGGTGAAGCCGCTGTTGATGTGAGCGAGCACCGCCTGTGCCAGTTGCTGCGACGACGCATCGGCCAGATCGGGCCGGCGCTGCAAGGCCACCGCCCAGGCCAGCGTGCGCGGGTTGTAGCCGGACGGCAGGTCGGTGTCGTCGCGCAGCGTCAGGTCGGCCTGCAGCGGGCCGTGCGAGTGATCGAGCCAGGCTTTGGCCGAGACGCGCAGGCGCTCGTTGATCGGCCGCTCGGTGACCCATTGCAGATCGTTGCGCTGCACGGTGCGCAGGCCGCGCGCCGTCGGCGTCTCTGCGGTGGCTTCGAGCAGCGGCAGCATCGGCAACTGGCTCGGCTCGATCGTCATCACGTAAGACAGCGGCGCGCCTCGCACGTCCAGCCGCGGTGGCCGCTGCAGCGCGCGCGCAACCGACTCGCTGCGAAACCATTCGCGGCCATCGAAGCGCGACAGCACCGGCCCGCGCCAGTAGAGGGTGTCGGCCGGCGGCGGCGCACCGTCGAAGCGCACGCGCAGCGCGATCGAATCGTCGATCGCCAGCTCGGCGACGCCGCCCATGCGCAGCGAGCCCGACAAGCCGGTCTTGGCCAGCGAATCGTTCGGCACCGCCCACAGCGGCGCCACGCGCGGGAAGAGCATGAAGAGCACGAGCATGATCGGCGCGCCGAGCAGCGCCGCCTGCGCGGCCACGCGGCCGGCGCGTGCGATCGGCGGCCGGCCGACCGGCATGTGCGCCAGCACGAGCGCGGTCAGCAGGCCCCACACCGAGACCACCATCGCCGCAGCCACCGCCATCGCCTGCGTGTAGAGGAAGTTGGTCAGGACGATGAAGAAGCCGAGGAAGAAGACGACCAACGCATCGCGGCGCGCGCGCAGCTCGAGCGTCTTCAACACCATCAGCACGACCAGCAGCGTCACGCCGGCGTCCTTGCCGAGCACCGTGCGATGGCTCCACAGCGTCAGCCCGATGGCCAGTGCCAGCACGGCGAACAACACCGGGCGCCCGGGCAACGGCGATTGCGTGATCGCCACCAGCGCCCGCCAGGCAATCACCAAGGCCGTCAGCGCCAGGCACCACGACGGCAGGTGCACGAAATGCGGCGCCACCGTCCAGGCGATCACGCCGAGCAGGAACAGCACGTCGCGCGCATCGCGCGGCAGGTGCGACCAGCCGGGCCATTTGAAGGCGGGCAGCGTGGCGTTCACTTCATCACCGCCAACGCATCGAGGCTGGCACGCCGATGGGCGACGCCGCTGCCGGGTGCGATCTCCACACCGGGCAGGCGCAGGCCATGCGAGAGGCCGGCCCCGTCTGCCGCCACGACCCACGCCGCCAGGCGCGACAGCCGCGGCTCGGTGCCCGACAACTGCGCCTGCTGCCAGTCGAACCACAACTCCTGCTGCACCGCACTGACGTGATCGCGGCTGACGAGGTCGCCACCCTTCGCGGTCTTCTTCCAGACGATGCGCTTCAAGGCATCGCCGCGGCGGTAGGTGCGCACGCCATCGAACTCGCCGCTGTCGCTGCGCTGGTGTTGCGCTGCCTGCCCGGCCGCGCTGGGTGATGCCGGCCAGGGTGCGAGCGGCGTTTCGGGCCGCGGCCAGGCCAGCGCGCGCGCGGCGGGCTTCCACACCGTCCACGCGCGGAACAGGCCGAGCGGGTAGCGCGTTTCGACATGCAGCGTCGGCAGCGTGTGCAGGCCGCGCTGGGGCGGCACGAAGGCCAGATGCGCGACGGCTTGTCCGCCGCCGGGCACATCGACGAAGACATCGTGGCCGCGGTCGAGCGCATCCGCAAACGCCAAGCCGACGCCATGCTGCGTCCGGTTCGGACTCGACAGCACCACCTCCAGCGGCATCGGCTCGCCGGCAAAGCCCGAGGCCGGCGTCTTCAGGTGCAGCGTCATGCCGCGCAGCGTGTTGTGCGTCATGTGCATCGAGACAAAACCCGCGCCGGCGAGCAGGAAGGTCAGCACGTAGCCCAGGCTCAACTGGTAGTTGATCGAGGCCAGCAGCATCACCACCAGCACGGCCGCAAATGCAAAGCCGGCGCGTGTCGGCACGATGTAGATGTTGCGCTGCGTCAGCAGCCAGGTGTCGGTGCGCGTCAGACGCGACTCGAACCAGGCTTGCACTCGCCGGCGAAGGCCGGGCATCAAATCTCCTTCACTGCAGAGGCGCGGAGGACGCAGAGGTTCGCGCAGGAGAACCAAGCAACCGTGTTCCTCTGCGAACCTCTGCGCTCTCTGCGCCTCTGCGGTGATTGAGGCTTCTGAACACTTCAGTGCACGGCGATCGTCTTAACCATCGCCATGACTTGTTCGGCAGCGCCGCGGCCGGCGCCGGGCAGCGGCGACAGGCGGTGTGCGATCGTCTGCACCAGCACCGCTTGAACGTCGTCCGGCGCCACGTAATCGCGGCGGTCCATCAGCGCGTGCGCTTTGGCAGCGCGCAGCACGGCGATACCGGCGCGTGGCGACAGGCCCTCGGTGAACCACTGGCCGCTGCGTGTGGCCGCGATCAACAACTGCAGGTAGTCGAGCAGCGGCTCGCCGGCGTGAACGGCCAGTACGGCCTGCTGTGCGAGCTGAAGCTCGGCCGGCGACATCACCGGCTGCAACCGGGCGACCGTGCGGCGGCGGTCTTCACCGGCGAGCAGCGCGCGCTCGCTGGCCTTGTCCGGATAGCCGAGCGTGATGCGCATCAGGAAGCGGTCTAGCTGGCTTTCGGGCAGCGGGTAGGTGCCGACTTGGTCGGTCGGGTTCTGCGTCGCGATGACAAAGAAGGGCTCGGGCAGCGGCCGCGTTTCGTTTTCGACCGTGACCTGGTGTTCTTCCATCGCTTCGAGCAACGCGCTCTGCGTCTTCGGCCCGGCGCGGTTGATTTCGTCGGCCAGCAGCACCTGCGCGAACACCGGGCCGCGGTGAAAGACGAACTGCTCCTTGCTGCGCTCGAACACGCTCACACCGACGAGGTCGCTGGGCATCATGTCGGCGGTGAACTGCACGCGGCGAAAGTCCAGGCCGAGCGACACCGACAGCGTGTGCGCCAGCGTTGTCTTGCCGACACCGGGCACGTCTTCGATCAGCAGGTGGCCGCCGGCCAGCAGGCAGGCGATGCAGTCTTCGATGCGCTGGCGTTTGCCGACGATGACCGTGCTAATCTGGTCGGCGAGCCGCGTCAGGCGCGACGCCAGCGCGGGATCGACATCTTTGTGTCCCATGCGCCGCACGTTAACTCAAGTTCCATGACTCTCGCCTACTACAGCCACCCCGATTGCCGTGCGCACTTCATGGGCCGCGGCCATCCGGAATGCCCGGAGCGGCTCGACGCCATCCAGGACCACCTCATTGCCACCGGCCTGATCGACGCGCTCGACAGCCGCGAGCCACCGTTGGCCACGGACGAGCAACTCGGTCGCGCGCACACGAGCCTTCATGTCGCCGAACTGCGCGCGGCGATGGAGCCGTTGACGCAAAGCGGCGAGCATGTGCAGATCGACCCGGACACCAGCGCCGGCCCGGGCAGTTGGCAGGCCGCCTTGCGCGCCGCCGGCGCCGCAGTCGCGGCGACAGACGCCGTCATCGACGGCAGCGCCCGCACGGCGTTCTGCGCCGTGCGCCCGCCCGGCCACCACGCCGAGCGCGGCGCGGCGATGGGCTTCTGTTTCTTCAACAACGTGGCCGTGGCGGCGCGTCACGCGCTCGACGTGCGCGGCTTGCAGCGCGTGGCCGTGATCGACTTCGACGTGCATCACGGCAACGGCACCGAGGACATCGTCGCCGGCGACGAGCGCATGCTGATGGCGAGCATCTTCCAGCACCCGTTGTACCCGTACAGCGGCGGCGTGCCCAAGGGCACCAACATGGTCAACGTGCCGATCCCGCCCTACGCCCGCGGCGCGCAGGTGCGCGAGGCTATCGAGGCGATGTGGCTGCCGCGCCTGGAAGACTTCAAGCCGCAGATGCTGTTCATCTCGGCCGGCTTCGACGCCCACCGTGAAGACGAGTTGGGCCAGTTGGGTCTGGTCGAAGACGACTACGCCTGGATCACGCACCAGCTCGTGGCGGTTGCCGACAAGCATTCGCAGGGCCGCATCGTCTCCTGCCTCGAAGGCGGCTACAACCTGGGCGCTTTGGCGCGCAGCGTGGCCGCGCATGTGCGCGTGCTCGGCGGCCTGGCCTGAGCGCATGGCGATTGACAACGGTACGGGGGTTGCGCCTGTCGATGACCTCGGCGCGCTGATCGATTCGCTGACGCACCCGAGCGCGCTGCTCGAGCTGGCGGCGCTGGCGGCCTGCCTCGGTCTGGCCTGGTTGATCGTGCGCACCGCGCGCGGCAGCGTGCATCGTCCGACCAGCGTCTGGTTCGGCGAGCGCATCGTCGATGGGGTGCTGTTCCCGGTGCTGGCCTTGCTGCTGGCGTTGTTGGCGCGCTGGCTGCTGGCAAAGACGCAGGTCGTGGCGGTGCTGCAGATCGCGGTGCCGATCCTGGCCTCGCTGGTCATCATCCGCGTCGCCGTGCGCGTCCTGCGCGTGGCGTTTCCGCAATCGCAACTGGTGCGCGTGGTCGAGCGCACGATCTCGTGGCTGGTCTGGCTGGCGCTCGTGCTCTGGGTCACCGGCTTGCTGCCGCTGGTGCTGGCCGAGATGGACGGCATCCACTGGAAACTCGGCGGCGCCGATGTCAGCCTGCGCAGCCTGCTCGAAGCGTCGTTGTCGGCGGTGGTGGTGCTGGTGGCGGCGCTGTGGATGTCAGCGGCGATCGAGTCGCGCCTCTTGGCAGGTGCTGCCACCGACAACCTGTCGCTGCGCAAGATCGCCGCCAACGCCGTGCGCGCGCTGCTGCTGCTGGTCGGCCTGCTGCTGGCGCTGACGGCGGCCGGCATTCCGCTGGGCGCGCTCGGTGTGCTCGGCGGTGCGGTCGGTGTCGGCATCGGCTTTGGTTTGCAAAAACTCGCCGCCAACTACGTCAGCGGCTTCGTCATCCTGGCCGAGCGCAGCCTGCGCATCGGCGACATGGTCAAGGTCGATGGC
>JANMHY010000269.1:0-1552 GCA_031375525.1 Burkholderiales bacterium | reverse complement strand
CGACGCGATGATCTGCCTGATGTCGGCCAGCGAGGTCGTCAAGCTGACGCGCCTGGGCCACTTCGACATGGGCAAGCCGGCCAGCGGCCCGATGGCACTGCTGAAAAAACTTCGCGGCAGCAACAAGGACAAGGCAGCCACCGGCGGCGCCGCGCAAATGAAGATGCTGCGCCGCATCCCGCAGATGCTGCGCTTCATCCCCGGCACCGCGCAGGACGTGCGCGCGTATTTCCTGACGCTGCAGTACTGGCTCGGCGGCTCCGACGAGAACATGTTGAACCTCGTGCGCCATGTCGTCGATCGTGGCGCCGATGGCCCGCGCCGCGTCTTGCGCGGCTTGTTCAAGCCCACCGCGCCGGTCGAGTACCCCGAGGTGGGCGTTTATCACCCGCGCCTGGCGGGCCGCCTGGGCAGCGATGTCGCTGCACTGCCCTTGCCAGCCGGACGCGCCGCACAAGGAACAGTCGGCATCCTGCTGCTGCGCTCGTACCTGCTGTCGAACAACGCCAAGCACTACGACGGCGTGATCGCCGCGCTCGAAGCGCGCGGCCTGCGCGTCGTGCCGGCCTTCGCCGCCGGGCTCGATGCGCGCCCGGCGATCGACGAGTACTTCATCGACAGCGACGGCGGTGTCACGGTGGATGCCGTGATCTCGCTGACCGGTTTCTCGCTCGTCGGCGGCCCGGCCTACAACGACGCCAAGGCGGCCGAAGACGTGCTGGCCAAACTCGACGTGCCGTATGTCGCCGCGCACCCGGTCGAGTTCCAGACGCTCGATCAGTGGGGCGCTTCCGAGCGCGGCCTGCTGCCGGTCGAGAGCACGATCATGATCGCCATCCCCGAGCTCGACGGCGCGACAGGCCCGATGGTCTTCGGCGGCCGCCCCGGCGCGCCCGGCGTCACTTGCACCGGCTGCCATCACGCCTGCACGTTCACGGCCGACCAGCAAGCGCAGGACATGCACAGTTGCCCCGAGCGCGCGCAGATGCTGGCCGCGCGTGTGGCCAAACTGGTGGCGTTGAAGCGCAGCCAACGCGCCGAGCGCAAGGTGGCGATCGTCATCTTCAACTTCCCGCCGAACGCCGGCAACATCGGCACTGCCGCCTACCTGGCGGTGTTCGAATCGCTGTTCCACACGCTGGCCGGCATGAAGGCGCAGGGCTACCGCGTCGAGCTGCCCGAGAGCGTCGATGCGCTGCGCGAGAGCGTGCTCAAGGGCAACGCCGAACAGCATGGCGCCGACGCCAACGTGCACACGCTCATCGCCACCGACGACCATGTGAAACGCGAGCGCTGGCTGAATCAGATCGAAGCGCAGTGGGGGCCCGCGCCGGGCCGCCAGCTCAGCAACGGCCGCGGCATCTTCGTGCTCGGCAAGCAACTCGGTAACGTGCTGGTCAGCGTGCAGCCCTCCTTCGGCTACGAAGGCGACCCGATGCGCCTGCTGTTCGAAAAAGGCCTGACGCCCACGCATGCGTTCTCCGCCTTCTACCGCTACCTGCGCGAAGATTTCGCGGCCGATGCGGTGCTGCATTTCGGCACCCACGGCGCG
>JANMHY010000292.1:0-4926 GCA_031375525.1 Burkholderiales bacterium | reverse complement strand
CATGCGCCGCAGTTACAAATCCCTGGAGTCGCTGACCGATGAACGCCCCCGCCAACGCCCGAGCCGACCGAGTCGTCGTCGTCGATGACGACGCCCGCAACCGTGACCAGCTGCGCCGCTACCTGAAGCAAGAAGGCTTCGAGGTCCTGCTGGCCGAAGACGCCAAGGCGCTGAACCGGCTGCTGACGCGCGAAACGATCGACCTGATCGTGCTCGACCTGATGCTGCCCGGCGAAGACGGCCTGTCGATCTGCCGCCGCCTGCGCGCCGCCAACGACACCACGCCGATCATCATGCTGACGGCCAAGGTCGAGGATGTGGACCGCATCGTCGGCTTGGAAGTCGGCGCCGACGACTACCTGCCCAAGCCCTTCAACCCGCGCGAGCTGCTGGCCCGCATCCACGCCGTGCTGCGCCGCCGCCCGGCGATGGAAGCGCCGGGTGCGCCGTCGAAGGAAGCGCAGACGGTGACCTTCGGGCCGTTCGAGTTCGACCTGTCGCTGCGCCGCCTGCAAAAAGACGGCGAGCAGATCGCTCTCACGACCGGCGAGTTCTCGATGCTGAAGGCGCTGGTGCGGCACCCGCGGCAGCCGCTGTCGCGCGACAAGCTGGCGCAACTGGCGCGCGGCCGCGAGTTCGAGCCTTTCGATCGCAGCCTCGATGTGCAGATCTCGCGCCTGCGCAAGATGATCGAGCCCGATCCGTCGCAGCCGCGGTACATCCAGACGGTGTGGGGCGTGGGCTACGTCTTTGTTCCCGATGGCACGTCATGACAGCCCCCGGCCGGGGCCGATGACGCGGCCGTGCGCCGCGCCCCCAAGGGGCTAGCGGGCCTTGCTTGGGAGAGGCCCGGCGCGGGCGGCCCGCTGTGTCGCCGCAGCCCGCACCTCGGTTCGATGACACTCTGAGCCTCTTTCCATTGCGGCTTCATGCCAAAACCCCCAGCCCTCGGGCTGACCCTCTTTTCGCGCACCTTCTTCCTGCTCGCGCTGCTGCTCGGCGCGGGCATTTTTGCGTGGGTGCAGACGCTGCGCTCGCTCGAGCTCGAGCCGCGTGCGGTGCAGGCGGCGCAGCAGGTGGCCAGCCTCGTCAACCTGTCGCGCGAGGCGCTGCGCTACACCGACGAGATCAATCGCGTCGCGGTGTACAAGATGATGAGCGACCGCGAATCGCTGCAGGTCAAGCCGCGCGAGCCGGGCGACCGCTGGGAGCCGTTCGAAGTCGATCGCTTCACCAAACGCGTCGGCGCCGAGCTGCGCTCGCGGCTCGAGCCGCAGACCATCATTGCGCGCAGCGTCAACAGCAACCCGGGGCTGTGGGTTGGCTTCTCGATCGACAAGAACAACTTCTGGCTGCAGGCCGACGTGGCGCGCGTCGTGCCGCTGACGCCGGGCACCTGGTTCGTCTGGGTCGGCATCGCGCTGGCGGCCACACTCGTCGGCTCGATCATGATCGCGCGGCTCATCAATGCGCCGCTGCGCGATCTGAGCTTTGCCGCCAGCCGCATCCGCGAGGGCGACTTCGACTCGGTGCTCGACGAGAACACGCTGACCAGCGAGATCCGCGAGGTCAACGTCGGCTTCAACCGCATGGCGCGCGAACTGGCCAAGGTCGAAGAAGACCGCGCGGTGATGCTGGCCGGCATCAGCCACGACCTGCGCACGCCGCTGGCGCGGCTGCGACTCGAGGTCGAGATGAGCGTCAACGACGAAGAGGCGCAGCGCAACATGGCCCTGGACATCGACCAGTTGGACGCCATCATCGACAAGTTCATGGATTACGCGCGCCCGGGCGACACCAAGCTGGTGCCGGTCAACCTGGCCAAGCTGGTGGACAAGGAAATCGCCACCTTCCGCGATCCGCGCGAGATCCGCATCGTCTCGCGCCTGGCGATCGACCTGCGCGTGATGGCCGACGACATCGAACTCGGCCGCGTCTTCGGCAACCTGTTCGAAAACGCGCGCCGCTACGGCCGCGGCACCGACACCGGCGTGGCGCTGGTCAACGTCAGCTATGCACGATCAGGGCCGTGGATCATCGTCAGCGTGCGCGACCACGGGCCGGGGGTGGCGCCGGAAAAACTGGCGCAACTGACGACGCCGTTTTATCGCGGCGATGCCGCGCGCACAGCGGCCACCGGCGCAGGTCTCGGACTGGCGATCGTCGAGAAGGCGATTCAGCGCATGGGCGGGCAGTTCGACATCGACAACGCGCCGGACGGCGGGCTGTTGGCGCACATTCGTCTCAAGCGCGTGCCGTAAGCAACGCGACCGCGCGGGCCTCGATGGCCAGCCCGTCGCCGACCGGCCCCATCTTCTCCGCCGTCTTCGCCTTGACGTTGACCTGATCGACGGCGACGCCGAGCACCGACGCTAGCTGCTCGCGCATCGCGCCGATGTGCGGCGCCATCTTCGGCGCCTGGGCGATGATCGTGCTGTCGATGTTGCCGATCTCGTAGCCCGCCGCGCGCACGCGCCGGGCGGCTTCGGCCAGCAGCACCATCGAGTCGGCGCCTTTGAATTGCGCGTCGGTGTCGGGGAAGTGGCGGCCGATGTCGCCGAGCGCTGCGGCGCCGAGCAGCGCATCGGTGATCGCGTGCGCGAGCGCGTCGGCGTCGGAGTGGCCGTCCAGACCCTTGTCGTGCGGGATGTGCACGCCGCCGAGGATCAGCTTGCGGCCGGGCGCGAGGGCGTGGATGTCCCAGCCTTCGCCGAGGCGCAGTGTCATGTTCGACCTTTCGTTGGGTCGCAGCAGGCGCTCGGCGCGCGCGAAGTCTTCGGGCCAGGTGAGCTTGAAGTTGTCGGCATCGCCGGGCACGAGCAGCGGCGCGTGGCCGAGGGCTTCGATCGCCGAGGCCTCGTCGGTCACGTTGTCGCCTGCGGCGTCGAATGCGCGAAGCAACAGGCCCAAGCGGAACATCTGCGGCGTTTGTGCGGCCCACTTGCGGCTGCGGTCCACGGTCGAACACACGCGGCCTTGTACATCCGCTTCCTTAAGCGTGTCAGCGAGCGGCAAGGCCAGCAGGCCCCCCACGGCATCTTCCATGCAGGCATCGATCAGCCGCTCGATCCACGCCGGCTGAACGAGGCAGCGCGCCGCATCGTGCACCAGCACCCACTCGTCGTCGCCTGCTCCGCGTTGCTGCAACGCCACCAGGCCGGCGCGCACGGTGGCAGCGCGTGTTGCGCCACCCGTGCGTTCGACCGCGCCCTTGAATCCGGGTGCGGCGGCCTCGAACTGCGAGTCGCTCGGCGCCAGCACCACCAGCGTCTGCGTCAAGCGGCTCACCCGCGCCAACGCGGCCAGCGTGTGCGCCACCACCGTTTTGCCACCGACCAGCGCGTACTGCTTCGGGCCACCGGCTGCTGCGCGTTCGCCTATTCCCGCGCAAGGCACAAGGGCGTGCAGGGCAGCGGGCAACTGTGTTGTCATCACTCGATTCTAGAATTCACCGCTTCCATGCACCTTCCATCGATTGCGCCCGGCAAGCGTTTCACGTTGCCCCGCCCCACCGGCTCTGCCGACGCGCTGCTGATCGCGCGTCATGCCGCGCAGCAGAAAACGCTGACGACGGTCATCACCGCCGAGCCGGCCGACGCGCAACGCCTGGCCGATGAGCTGCCGTTCTTCGCGCCCGGTCTTCGCGTGGCACTGTTCCCGGATTGGGAGACGCTGCCGTACGACACGTTCTCGCCGCACCAGGACCTGATCTCCGAGCGCCTGGCCACGCTGTGGCGCCTGTGGTCGGCCAAGGACGTGGATGTGCTGCTGCTGCCGGCGACGACAGCGCTGACGCGCTTGGCGCCACCCTCCTTCCTTGCCGCGACCACCTTCAAGTTCAAACAGAAAGACAAGCTCGACGAAGCGTCGCTCAAAGCGCAGCTCACGCTCGCCGGCTACTCGCACGTCAGCTCGGTCGTCTCGCCCGGAGAGTACGCGGTGCGCGGCGGCCTGATCGATCTGTTTCCGATGGGCTCGGCCGTGCCGTATCGCGTTGACCTGTTCGGCGACGAGATCGATTCGATCCGCACCTTCGACCCGGACTCGCAGCGCAGCCTGTACCCGGTGCCCGAAGTGCGATTGCTGCCCGGCCGCGAGTTCCCGCTCGACGACAAGGCGCGCACGACCTTTCGCTCGCGCTGGCGTGAAAAACTGGAAGGCGACCCGACGAAGAGCCGCATCTACAAGGACCTCGGCACCGGCATCGCCACCGCCGGCATCGAGTACTTTCTGCCGCTGTTCTTCGAGCAGACGGCAACGATCTTCGACTACTTCGCCAATGCGCCCCTCGTGCTGCACGGCGAGATAGACGCCGCGCTCGGCCGCTTCTGGGCCGACACGCGCGAGCGCCACCGCTTCCTGCAGCACGACCCGGAGCGGCCGATCCTGGCGCCGGAAGAGATCTTCCTGCGCACCGAAGAGTTCTTCACACTGACGCAGTCGCATGCCACGCTGATCTTGCGCGGCAATGAAGAAACTGAGTGGGCGCGACCGGTGCCCAATGTGGCCGTCGATCGCAACGCCACCGAGCCGCTCGCGCTGCTCGAACGCCATCTCGCCGCCACACCGGCGCGCGTGCTGATCGTCGCCGAAAGCGAAGGCCGCCGCGAAAGCCTGCTCGATCTGCTGCGTGATCACAAGATCGGCGTGCCGAGCGTCGCCTCGCTGGCCGAGTTCGAAGGCAATGACGAGAAGGTGGCGATCGTCGCCGCACCACTCGCCGCCGGCTTTCACTGGGCATGCGAAGACGGCGCCGCCATCCAGTTCCTCACCGAAACCGAACTCTTCGCCAGCGCACCGAGCGCACGCCGCCGCAAGAAGCAGGAGCAAGTCAGCGATGTCAATGCGCTGATCAAGGACCTGGCGGAGCTCAAGGTCGGCGACCCTGTGGTGCACGTCAACCACGGCATCGGCCGCTACCAGGGC
>JANMHY010000197.1:0-4604 GCA_031375525.1 Burkholderiales bacterium | reverse complement strand
AAACGCCAAGCGGCGGATGGAGTTGATCGGCGAGGCTGGCGGCGTCTAGGTCTATGACGACTTTGCGCACCACCCGTCCGCGATCCGCGCCACGGTGGGCGGCTTGCGCCAGCGTGTCGTCTTGCAGCGCGTGCTGGCCGTCTTCGAGCCGCGCTCGAACACGATGAAGCTCGGCACGATGAAGGCGCAACTGCCGTGGGCACTCGAAGAAGCCGACCTGTCGTTCTGCCTGCAAGGCAACTACGGCTGGGACGCGCACGACGCGCTGGCGCCGATGGGCTCGCTGGCGGTCGTCGCTGACAAGGTCGATGCGCTCGCCGCCGCGGTGATCGCCGCCGCCAAACCCGGCGATCATGTGCTGTGCATGAGCAACGGCAGCTTCGGCGGTATTCACGCGAAACTGCTCGAGGGCATGCGCACGAAGTTCAAATGACGCACGACGAGCCGATCACCCACCTGCTCTACCTGCACGGTTTCCGCTCCTCGCCGAAGTCGTTCAAGGCGCGCTTCATGGCCGACTGGCTGCAACGCCACCGGCCCGAGGTGCATTGGTGGTGTCCGCAGTTGCCGCCGTCGCCGCGCGAATCGATGAACCTGGTGTTCGAAGAGCTGGCGCGCTGGCCGACCGATCACATGGCCGTGATCGGCAGCTCGCTCGGCGGCTTCTACGCCACGGTGGTCGCCGAGAAGACCGGCTGCCGCGCGGTGCTGCTCAACCCGGCCATCAACCCTGCCCGCGATCTGGCCGGCTACATCGGCGAGCTGACGTCGTTTCACGATCCCGACGACGCGTTCTACTTCAAGCCCGAGTACGTGACGCAACTGCGCTTGTTGACGCCGCGCGCGGTGACGCAACCCGAGCGCTACCTGCCCGTCATTGCCAAGGGTGACGAGGTGCTCGACTGGCGCGAGATGAGCGACCGCTACGACAGCTCGCCGATGCGGCTCGTCGACGGCAGCGACCATGCGTTGTCCGATTTCGACGAGCACCTGCCGGCGATCCTGGCCTTCCTCGGCTTGTAGCGTCATCACTCGGCGACAATCGCGCCCCTCATGACCTACGCCCTGTTCGACGACGCCGGCAAGTTTCACGCCGGCCGCGTGATGAACGAGTCCGACGCTTCGATGCAGGTCGAGCTCGACTCGGGCAAGCGCGTCAAGGTCAAGGCCGCGAACGTGATGCTCAAGTTCGAGCAGCCTGCTCCGCAGGAGCTGATGAGCCGTGCGCGTGCGCTGGCCGACGACATCGATCTCGATCTGGCCTGGGAGTTCGCACCCGACGGCGAGTTCGGCTTTGCCGACCTGGCGCGCGACTACTACGACGCCAAGGCCGGCGTGGACAAGCAGGCCGCCGCGCTGTTCCGTCTCTTCGATGCGCCGCACTACTTCCGCCGTGTCGGCAAGGGCCAGTTCAAGAAAGCGCCGGAAGAGATCGTCAAGGCGGCGCTGTTGGCCATCGAGCGCAAGAAGCTCGTGGCGGCGCAGATCGAGGCCTGGGCCGATGAGCTGGTCGCGGGCCAATGCCCTTCGCCCGTGCGCGAGCAGCTCTACAAGATTCTCTTCAAGCCGGACAAGAACGCGCCTGAGTACAAGGCCGTCGTCGAAGCCTCGAAGCGCTCTCACGCGTCGCCGCTCGACCTGCTGAAGTCGGCCGGCGCGATCACCAGCGCCTACCAGTTCCACTGGAAACGTTTCCTGTTCGATCAGTTTCCGAAGGGCCACGCGTTTCCCGCAGCGCTGGCCGCGCCGGCAATCAAGGACACGCTGCCTGTCGCTGCGGTGCAGGCGTTCTCGATCGACGACTCCAGCACGACCGAGATCGACGACGCGCTGTCGGTGCAGGGCCTGGGCAGCGGCACCGTCGTGCTCGGCATCCACATCGCCGCGCCGGGCCTCGCGTTTGCCACCGGCAGCGAGATCGACAAGGTCGCGTCGCAGCGACTGTCCACCGTTTACATGCCCGGCTGGAAGTTGACGATGCTGCCCGACGCGGTCGTCGAGGCCTACACGCTGGTCGAGGGGCGCGACTGCCCTGCGGTGAGTCTGTATGTGACATTCGACGAAGCCACGCTCGAAGTGACGGGCCACGAAACGAAGCTCGAACGCGTGCCGATCGCGGCCAACCTGCGCCACGACAAACTCGATGCCGTGGTCACCGAGGCGTCGTTGTCGGGCGAGGCAGCAGCCGACTATCCGTTCGCCAAAGAACTCGCGTTTGCCTTCACGCTCGCGCAAACACTGAAGGCGCGGCGCGAGGTCGTGCGCGGCAAGCCCGAGAACTTCAACCGCCCCGACTACAACTTCAAGCTCGACAACAACGGTGCTGAACCCCAAGGCGACGAGCGCGTGGCGATCACGACGCGCCAGCGCGGCGCACCGCTCGACCTGATCGTCGCCGAAGCGATGATCCTGGCCAACAGCACCTGGGGCGGCTGGCTGGCCGAGCATGGCGTGCCGGGCATCTACCGCAGCCAGGCCAGTCTGTCGCCCGGCATCAAGGTGCGCATGGGCGTCAAGCCGATGCCGCATGCCGGCATGGGCGTGGCGCAGTACGCGTGGGCGACGTCGCCGCTGCGGCGCTATGTCGATCTCGTCAACCAGTGGCAGATCATTGCCTGCGCGCGCCACGGCCGCACTGCGGCGCTGGCCGCGCCGTTCAAGCCCAGAGACGCGATGCTGTTTTCTGTGGTCTCGTCGTTCGACGCCGCGTACAGCGCCTATGGCGACTTCCAACATGGCATCGAGCGCTACTGGACGATCCAGCACTTGGCGCAGCAGCACATCACCGAGCTCGATGCGGTGGTGATGAAGGACGGCCTGGTGCGTGCCGACACGCTGCCGCTGGTCTTCAAGGCCCTGGGCTGCGAGCCGCTGCCGCGCGGCGCGCATGTGCGCGTGCGCATCACCAGCACCGACGCGCTGACACTCGACGTTCATGCCAACTTGCTGGCGCGGCTGGATGAAGAGGTTGCAGCGCCAGCGGCTGAAGAAGACGACAGTGAGGCCGTGGATGCCGCGCCGCTGGCGCTGGCGATCGATCTCGGCGAGGCAGAAGCTGCCGCGCCACTGACCTCTTGATTCAGCGATGACCCGCCGCGACTACGTCAACACCAGCATCCTGACGCGACAGGCCGAGCTGCGCGAGACGCAGCAGAAAAAGCGCTGGCGTCTGACGACGCTGCAAGGCGCGATCATCGTCTCGCTGGCCGTTCACGTGGTGCTGCTGACGATCCGCTTCGTCGATCCCGAGCGCTTCAACCGCATCTTCCAGGACACCCCGCTCGAAGTGATTCTGGTCAACGCCAAGACCACCGAACGCGCGGTGCTGGCGCAGGCGATTGCGCAGGCGAACCTGGCAGGCGGCGGCGAAGCGGCAGCCGGCCGAGCGACCTCGCCGCTACCGCCGGCAGCGACTCTCGAAACTGGCGACTCGCTCGAGAACGCGCGCAAGCAGATCGAGCGCATGCAGGAAGAGCAGCAGCAACTGCTGGCGCAGATCCGCCGCGAGATCGCGTTGCTGCCGCCGCCCGATCCGTCGAAGGACGCCGGCAACCCGGAAGAAAAAGCGCGCGAGGAGCGGCGCCGTCAGTTGCTGCAACTGCTGGCTGAGATCGAAAAGCGTGTCAACGAAGAGAACGCGCGGCCGAAAAAGCGCTACATCAGCCCGGCCACGCGCGAGGCCGACTACGCGATCTACTACGACAGCCTGCGGCGCAAGATCGAGGAGCGCGGCACGCGCGACTTCCCCGAGCAGAACGGCAAGAAGATCTACGGCGAGCTGACGATGAACATCACCGTCGATGCCACCGGGCGCGTCGTCGAAGCCGACATCGTCCGCCCATCCACCTCGCGCCTGCTCGACCGCCGCGCCATTGCAATCGTTCGCGCCGCCTCGCCGTTCGGCAACTTCAGCGCCGACATGAGAAAGCAGGCTGACCAGATCGTCGTCACCTCGCGCTTTCGGTTCACGCGCGACGACGGGCTGGAGACGACGCTGAGCAACTCGGTCAAGCCATGAGCGTAGGCGCGCATCTGTGGCGGCTGGCCAGCCTGCTGGTCATCTGTTTTCTCGCGCTGCAGCTCTACTTCAGCGGCCGCATCGCCTTGATGGCCGTGGCCGATCCACAGTCCACCACCTTCGAGCGCAGCGAGATGTGGCGCCTGGCCACCGAGACAGGCCGCATCGCCTGGGCCCAGCAGTGGGTCGGCGACGAGCGCCTGGGAAAGAACATCAAGCGCGCCGTGATCGCCAGCGAAGACGCTGGTTTCGCCGACCACAGCGGTGTCGATTGGGAGGCGATGGAGCGGGCCTGGGAGCGCAATCAGCGGGCACAAGCGCAGGCCGATCAGCGCAACGAACGCGCCATGAAGCGCAACCCCGATCAGGGCATCGCCGCGGTGTCGGCCAAAGTGGTTGGCGCTTCGACGATCACGCAGCAGCTGGCCAAGAACCTGTTCCTCTCCGGCGAGCGCACGCCGCTGCGCAAGGGCCAGGAACTGCTGCTGACCTACGCGCTCGAAGCCTGCTTGTCCAAGCAACGCATCCTCGAGATTTATCTCAATCACGTCGAATGGGGCGAAGGGCTGTTCGGCGCCCAGGCCGC
>JANMHY010000168.1:0-1652 GCA_031375525.1 Burkholderiales bacterium | reverse complement strand
TGAAGACGCCGTGCGCGCATGGCGCACACACGCGCTGCACCGCGCAGGGCAGCACGAGGGGCGGGCGGTGGTGTTCGACGACTACCGCATCCGCGTCGCAGCGGTGCTGCGCGACTACGGACAGCGCGATCGTGCGCAAGCGCCGGCAGACTCACTGACCTACTTCCTGTGAACTCGGCAGCGCACGAACCGAGGCTCGCGGGTGTGGCGGCGATGATCGCCGACCCCTGCGCGAAGCGCGCTGCTGCTACGGACATGTGGCCGGGCGGCTCGGCGTGGCGTTGTGGGGGCAACTGCAATCTGAAGACCGCCTGCGCGACACCGCATCCGGCGTCGAGTTGACCGATGCCGGCCGCGAGTGGCTCGCTTCACTGGGCTTCATCGCCGCGCCCGCAAGCGCCGGGCAGCGCTTCGCCTACGGTTGTCTCGACTGGTCCGAGCGCCGCGACCACATGGCGGGCAGCCTGGCGCGGCAGTTGTTCGAGCACTTCGTTGCGCAGGGTTGGGTGCGCCAGCGCACGCAGAGCAGCACCAGCGGCGGACACCGTGTGCTCGACATCACGCCCCACGGCAAGCGCCGCCTGTTGCCGCTGCTGGGCCTGGACTGACCCCTTTGTCGATGTGCTGGCGACGGCACGGCTAGACTGACGCCAGTCCTCCTTTTGTGAAAAGCCCCTGCCACCATGTCGCTCACCGAAGCCACCGTCACCGAAGCGCTGAAATCCGTCGTCGATCCGAACACCGGCAAAGACATGGTCTCGACGCGGCAGGTCAAGAACTTGAAGGTCGAGGGCGGCGACGTCTATTTCGACGTCGAACTCGGCTACCCCGCCAAGAGCCAGTTGCCGGCGCTGCGCAAGGCGCTGATCGGCGCGGTGCGCACGCTGGCCGGCGTGGAAAACGTCAGCGTCAACATCTCCAGCAAGATCCTCGCCCATGCGGTGCAGCGCGGCGTGCAACTGCTGCCGACGATCAAGAACGTGATCGCCGTCGCGTCAGGCAAGGGCGGCGTCGGCAAGAGCACGACGGCTGTGAACCTCGCGCTCGCATTGGCTGCCGAGGGCGCGCGTGTGGGCATCCTCGACGCCGACATCTACGGCCCCAGCCAGCCGATGATGATGGGCATCGAGGGCCGGCCCGAGAGCACCGACGGCAAGACCATGGAGCCGATGCAGAACTACGGCGTGCAGGTGATGTCGATCGGCTTTCTGGTCGATGCCGACAACCCGATGATCTGGCGCGGCCCGATGGTGACGCAGGCCTTGGAGCAGTTGCTGCGTCAGACCAACTGGAGCGACCTCGACTACCTGATCGTCGACATGCCGCCGGGCACCGGCGACATCCAGCTGACGCTGTCGCAGAAGGTGCCGCTGACGGGCGCCGTGATCGTGACGACGCCGCAGGACATTGCGCTGCTCGACGCGAAGAAGGGCCTGAAGATGTTCGAGAAGGTCGGCGTGCCGATCCTGGGCATCGTCGAGAACATGGCCGTGCACGTGTGCTCGCAGTGCGGCCATGTCGAGCACATCTTCGGCGCCGACGGCGGCAAGAAGATGGCGGCCGAGTACGGCATCGACGACCTCGGTGCGCTGCCGCTCGACCTGTCGATCCGCGAGCAGGCCGATGCCGGCCGGCCGCCGGTGGTCAGCGAC